>NZ_JAKUGX010000045.1:0-27462 GCF_022664195.1 Bacillus cereus group sp. BfR-BA-01316 | reverse complement strand
CACTCTCATATTTTATGTTTTTAATTACATTTTTTTATGATGAGCAAAATAGTCCATTGTTATTATACAACATGTACCACTATAGTATGTCAAGCAATTTTTCTTGATTTCAATTTTTCTTCATTGACATATAGTGTCAAGTAATTTTTCTTGATTTCTTTTTTCTACGGTGTTGCATTCTCTTTTTAGTTGTGTTAAATTATAGAAGTGTTTTTAGCATCGCATAAAAGACTAATATTGAAAAATTACGTATGTTACGGTAGTTAAGGGAGGGAAATATAGATGGCTCGTGTTTGTGCTATTACTGGAAGAAAAGCTCGTTCTGGCAACTCTCGTTCTCACGCAATGAACGCTACAAAACGTAAATGGGGCGCTAACCTTCAAAAAGTTCGCGTACGCATTGACGGTAAAGTTCAACGTGTTTACGTTTCTGCTAGAGCATTAAAATCTGGCAAAATCGAACGTGTTTAATAATAAAAAAAAGAGCCGCTAGGCTCTTTTTTTATTATACCAATGGAAAAAGCACCGGTAATAGGTGCTTTTTTTAGTCTTTTTTGAAGGTATTTAACATCGCACGAACAATTCCACCAAGAAATTTAGGTAACTTAATTGTATAAAATCTCATGGTTTCCCTCCTAATCCCCATTACTCCACTTGTTCACTATATAATGCAAGGAGCAAAATTGTTTCTTCAATCAGTGCTTCTTATCATCATTAATATGCCAGAAGTAAATGAAAAAGTACCTTTTTCCTCAACGAGTTCATTACTAATACAAAGTGTCGATCCCCACTCTATTGTTTTATTAGTAAGAGGATACTTAAAACCGTGAAGTGTAATGCCTTCTACCCTTTCAGTAACTGGTACAAATGATACGTATGGAAAATGTTCGTTTCCTTCAATTATATACATACCAAACTTTTTCACCATTATTTCATTTTTATTGTCCACAATACACATTTCTATATTTACTTCTAATCCCTTTAAAAGCATCTGAATATTTGCTAAACCATGATCAAGTCTTCCACCAGTAGCACCAAAAATACGAATTAATTTTGGTTTCTGTTCTAAAGCCCAGCTAATTGCAATTTCTAAATCTGTTTGATCTTTTTCTCGCGGGACAATATGTAATTCATTTGTCTGCTGTCCCATCCATGCTAATTCCTCATCAGTAACTGAATCATAATCCCCAAACGCAACAGCCGGAGTGATCCCTCTTTTCAACAAACGGTACACTCCTCTATCAACGGCCGCCCAAACTACTTCTTCATTTTCATACCGAGAAAAATCTGCGCAGTATTCTGCAGGTCCTCCCGCTAAAATATGAATAATCATTTTTCCTTCCCCTTCTATTGTAAAAAGGCAATCTGCCATTCGGTAGATTGCCTTTCTCCTTATTTGCCACTCTAACATGTATAAATAGTGAAGTCTTAATGAACTAGAAGCTTCACTAGGATAAAGGTTCGTTCATTCTTTATCCGCGAATTACACGAATTGCTTCACCACGGTCTTTTTGATTGTATACTGCTGATCCCGCTACAAGAACATTCGCTCCTGCTTCAATACAAAGTCTTGCCGTTTCAGCGTTGACACCACCATCAACTTCAATTTCCACTTCTAGATTTCGCTCTTTAACCATTTCTGCAACTTGTTTGATTTTCGGTAATACAGAATGAATAAACTTCTGTCCGCCAAATCCAGGATTTACTGTCATAAGTAATACCATGTCTATATCTTCTAATACATGCTCAATCGCTGAAACTGGAGTATGCGGATTTAATACAACCCCTGCTTTAATGTCATGAGATTTAATTAACTGAATTGTACGATGTAGATGAGGACACGCTTCTACATGAACAGTAATAATATCCGCTCCCGCTTTTGCGAAAGTTGGGATATAGTTATCAGGATTTTCAATCATTAAATGTACATCTAACGGTAACGATGTAATCGGACGGATTGCTTCTACAATTAATGGTCCAATCGTAATATTTGGTACGAAATGTCCATCCATTACATCGATGTGAATGTAGTCAGCTCCGCCTTTTTCTACATCTTTAATCTCTTCCCCTAATCTTGAAAAATCTGCTGATAAAATCGATGGTGCAATTTTAATCATGACTAATACCTCGGCTTTCTCTCTCTAATTTCTTCTACGAATTGTTTGTAATTCTTATAACGATATTCAGTAATCTTTCCTTCTTCAACCGCAGCTTTCACCGCACATTTCGGCTCAGCAAGGTGTGTACACCCTCTAAATTTACAGTATTGGCTCGCTTCTTTCAACTCTGGAAAACAATATGTAAGATCTTCTACTTCTATATCTATGAAATCAAGCGAACTAAAACCAGGTGTATCCGCAACAAGTCCGCTTCCAACTGTAATTAATTCCACGTGTCTTGTCGTATGTTTCCCACGCCCTAAATGTGAAGAAATATCATTAGTTTTCAATTCTAAATCTGGACGTAATACGTTTAGCATTGAAGATTTCCCAACACCAGATTGGCCTGCAACGACGGAAATACAACCTTCTAAGAATGGTTTCAGAATATCAATACTTTCCGATGTATTTATAGAAGTAAACAACACATCATAACCCATCTCACGATAATCATTTGCATAAGATTCAACAGTTTCTCTCATTTTTTCATCTACTAAATCCATCTTACTAATACAAATAATCGGTTTAATGTTATGATATTCAATCAATACTAAAAATCGATCTAACAGTCCTGGATTAAAATCTGGTTCTACCGCAGAGAAAACAAGAATAGCTTGATCAACATTAGCAATAGGAGGTCTAACAAGTTCATTTTTCCGATCAAATACTTCTAACACATAACCTTCATTTGGATTATCCGCTTGAAAAACAACTTGGTCTCCTACAAGTGGCGTAATTTTATTCTTTCTAAATACACCACGCCCACGACATTGTGTAATCCCTTCCTCATTCTGCACATAATAAAACCCACTTAGAGCTTTTACAATTTTTCCTTCTGGCATATAATTCTCCTTTATTTTGTATAAAATGAAACTGCAATTAAATATGAATAGACTAGAGTTCTTTAAACAATTATTTCAAAGCCCACCAAATATATATCCAGGTGCATATATTTAATCTACCATCAAATTTGAAATATTATTTACAACAGTATCACTTTTACAGCTTTTTGAATCATATATTTTTGCCTGCTATACAGTCCACGATGTAGACAGCATAACAGGCAAGAGTAATAAATTCCATCTTCTATATAAGGACGATGGAATTCACTATTATTGAGCTGGATATGGTACCTCCTTGTCCATAATCGTTACTCCATCTCGGACAATTTTATAATGTCCCTTTGCACCTTCTTGAATTACAAATTCTAAAGAAATAATCGCTGACTCAGTAATTGTTCTCGTTTCAACTGGTTTATCCATTTTTTGCTGCATATCTTCTTTATAAATTTCTATTGTTTGCGGCTTTTTCTCACCTGTTGCAGAAGCTTCATATGGGATAGAAATGTTATCCACTTTTACCGTTTTCGTTACTTTAGGCTTCGGACCATCGGAGATAACAATCGATACTTTATCTCCTTCTTTTAAAGGTGTCCCAGGCTTTGGTAACTGTGAAATAACAAGGCCTTTATCAACCGTATCTGAATACTCTCTTTTTATATCAGAAACAAGCTTTCTTTCATTTAAATAACCTTTTACACTATTTTCAGTCCATCCTGAAAAATCACCTGGTCTTATTTGATAAGGTCCTTTACTTACCCAAATTTTCAGTTCTTGTTCTGCCTCTATAACCATTTGATCAGGCGTTGGGATTTGCTCTACAATTTCACCTTTCGGCTTATCATTTTCAATATAATTTATTGTAACTTGTTTATATTTTTCTTCTAACTCAGCTCTTATACTCTCGAAATCTTTTCCTGTCAAATCACGCATCTTACTTTTCTTTTTCCCACCTGATTGGTAGATAGTAATTTTAGAGTTTTCTTTCACTACTCTTCCTGCTATAGGATCTGTTTTTATCACTTTTCCGGCTTCAACATCATCTGTATATACAAGATTAGGTTCAGTAACTTCAAAACCTTTTTCAACTAATGTATTTACAGCTGTCGTATATTTCATACCAGCCACATCAGGAACCTTCACATCTTTCGGAATAAAGAAACCTGGAATAACAGTAAGTGCTAAGGTTATCCCTATCGCTAAAAGTAAAAATGTTGTAATTAAAACTTTCAGCCATTTATTACTTCGCTTTTTCTTCTTACCTGATTCGGTCTCTTCTTTTCTTACTTGTTCATCCACTTTACTTCCTTTTAATACAATCGTTTCATCACTTACATTTTGAAATAGTTGTTCTTGTTGAATAATTGGAATCGCTTTCGTTGCTTCCATATCTTCTGGTATGTAAAATGGTTGTTCATTTATTCGTTCTGGGTATAGTGCTGTTTCAATATCTCGTTTCATCGCGTTAGCAGATTGATATCGATGGAACGGATCTTTCGCAGTTGCCTTCAATATAATATTTTCAACACTTTGTGGAATATTTTCATTCCATCTTTTTGGAGATGGCATTTCATTTTGTAAATGTTTTAACGCAATTGCAACAGCAGATTCACCAGAAAACGGTTGTCTTCCTGTTAACAATTCAAACATAACAATTCCAAGTGAATAAATATCTGATTGTTTATTCGCTATACCGCCGCGCGCTTGTTCTGGTGATAAATAATGCACCGAACCGAGCACCGAATTTGTATGTGTAATCGTTGCTGCACTTGTAGCTGTCGCAATTCCAAAGTCTGTTACTTTGACCACTCCGTCATCTCGAATCAAAATATTGTGCGGTTTAATATCGCGATGTACAATCTCAAAATGATGGGCGTGTGCCATAGCGGACGTTAACTGCTCCATTATATCAAGAGCATCTCCTATCGGTAACATCCCTCGATCAATTATGTATTGCTTCAATGTTCGTCCAGGTACATATTCCATTACAAGATAATATATACCATCCTCTTCCCCAACATCATACATATTCACAATATTTGGATGCGACAACGTTGTAACAGATTGCGCTTCTCGATGGAAACGTTTAATAAACTCTTCGTTATTTGAATAGTCGAGTCTTAATATTTTTACCGCTACATCTCGGCCAAGTATATCATCATGAGCTAAATATACATTGGCCATTCCTCCACCGCCAATCATTTTCAGCAGCTTATAACGGTCATTTAAGCGTTTTCCAATCAGCACGTTGCACTTCACCTACTTTCGTTTGTCGAATCCGTATAATCAATAATAACGAGGGTAATATTATCTTCTCCACCACGATCATTTGCTAATTGAATGAGATGCTCTCCCTTCGCCTCGAGCTGTTCATTCAATTGTAAAATTTGTTGCATATCAGCAATAGAAACTTTGTTCGACAATCCATCCGAGCAAAGAAGTAATTGATCATCTTCTTCAAGCACCAATGTTTTAACATCTAATCCAACTGTTTCTTCATTTCCTAATGCTCTTAACAAAACATTCTTTTTCGGGTGATATTCTGCATCTTCCTTTGAAATTTCGCCATGTCTCACAAGTTCATTTACAAGCGAATGATCTTCCGTTACAAGCGTCATTTTCCCCTCTGATACCATATAACACCGACTATCTCCTATATGACCTATAGTCACAAAATTCGATGTACAAATGGCTATTATAAGTGTTGTTCCCATGCCATTACATTCTGCATGCTGCTTAGAGTAAGCATATATGCGCTCATTAATAATTCCAACGTTAGTATGTAACCACTTTTCTACCTTTTTAGGCTCATTCATATTATGCGTTTGCTTCCAATAATCATGGAATAATTGAATAGCCATCGAGCTAGCTACATCGCCAGCTCGATGACCTCCCATTCCATCTGCTACTACCGCTAAAATATTTCCATCTAAATTGCGAAAAACTCCTGCACTATCTTCATTATGTTGACGAACTTTTCCTTTATCCGATAGAAACACGGCTTTCATCTCGTCACCTCGTCTCTTCTTTGCGCTCCTTTGCACGCAACTGACCGCAGGCTGCATCAATATCATGACCTTGTTCACGGCGAATTGTTACATTCACTCCACGATCTTTTAGCGTCTTTTCAAATAAGAAAATTTGCTCTCGTGGCGTACGTACATAATCACGTTCTGGCACGTAGTTTACCGGAATTAAGTTTACATGACATTTTACACCTTTTAAGAGCGCAGCAAGTTCTTCAGCTTGCTCAACTTGGTCATTTTCCCCTCCAAATAAGCCATATTCAAACGTAATACGACGCCCTGTTCTATTTACATAGTATTTAACAGCTTCCATTAAATCTGGTAGCTTATAGGCACGGTTAATCGGCATTAATTTTGAACGTAACTCTGTATTTGCAGAATGCAATGAAATCGCAAAATTAATTTGCATATCTTCTTCAGCGAACTTATAAATTTTTGGAACAATTCCACTTGTTGAAACTGTCATATGTCTTGCACCAATATGAATTCCTTTTTCATGATTTACAATGCGTAAGAATGACATTAAGTTATCATAATTATCAAATGGTTCTCCAATTCCCATAACAACAAGAGAACTTACACGTTCTTCTGTTACATCAAGCGCACGCTGAACTTCTACTACTTGCGCTACAATTTCTCCAGCCTCTAAGTTTCGTTTTAACCCACCAAGTGTAGAAGCACAGAACGTACAGCCAATGCGGCAACCCACCTGTGTTGTTACACAAATGGAATTTCCATATTCATGTCGCATTAGTACAGTTTCAATAGAGTACCCATCGTATAACTGGAATAGGAATTTAATTGTTCCATCCGAAGACGTTTGTTTTACTAAAGTGTTTAAAGTAGTAATATCAAAGGAATTCGACAATTTATCGCGCAATCCTTTAGCAAGGTTTGACATATCCTCATAATTTTTTACACGTTTTTTATATAGCCAATCAAAAATTTGTCCTGCACGGAATTTAGGTTCTCCTTGTTCCTTTAACCAATCTTGCATTTCATGAAGTTGTAAAGAATAAATTGATGGTTTCTTTGTTTCTAGATTTTTCTTTTGTTTTTTTACAGTCGTTTCCATGATGCTACACCTTCTTTCTTAAACAAGCAATATAAAAGCCATCTGTTGCAAAATAATGCGGTAAAATTCGTACTTGACCTTCATCAATATACGGATTTAACTTTTCTGGCATGCGATCTTTTATCGTAGTATCCCATTCAAATTCAGGATGCTCTTGTAAAAATTGCTTTATTACTTGTTCATTTTCTATTTTTTCAATTGTGCAAGTACTATAAACAAGGCGACCACCTTGTTTTAACAATGGTGCTATTTTTTCTAGTATCGCAAGTTGAATCGTTGATAACCTTTCACTATCGCCCTTATCTTTACCTAACTTAATATCAGGTTTACGTCTAATAACACCAAATCCAGAACATGGTGCATCTACTAATATTTTGTCAAAAGATTCATTTGCAAAATGCTCTTGAACTTTTCTAGCATCTAAAGCCATCGTTTCTACATTTTCTAAACCAAGTCTCTTCGCCTGTTGTTCAATTAAACGTACTTTATGTGCGTGTAAATCAAGCGACATTACCTTACCAGTTCCGTCCAAACGCTCTGCAATATGAGTTGTTTTTCCGCCAGGAGCAGCACAACTATCTAGAACTGCATCTCCTTTATTCGGTTCTAAAGCACGTGCTACAAGCATTGAGCTTTCATCTTGAATAGAAAGGAAACCTTTTTTGAACGCTTCTGTATGTGCGACATTTCCTCTTTCAATTTGAATTGCATCCTCTGACAATTCGCCACGTTTTGCTTCTATACCCTCATCAGCTAATAACGCAACCGCTTCTTCTACCGTTACTTTATCAACATTTACACGTGCTGTTGGTACAGGTGGCAACATATTTACTTCACACATTTTCTCTGCTGTCTCTAAACCATATTCGGATGCCCATTCTTGTACAAGCCACATTGGATGACTCGTTGCAATTGCAAGACGTTCTACTGGATTTTCGATTTCTTCTAACGAAGGTACACCTTCTCGCTGAATTGAACGCAATACTCCGTTCACCATGCCTGAAATCCCTTTATGCCCACGACGCTTTGCAATTTCAACTGCTTCATGAATAGCCGCTCTTTCTGGAACTCTGTCTAAATATAGCATTTGATATAGAGATAGGCGAAGCAACACTCTTACCCACGCTTCAACCTTTTTTCTTAAAAATGGTTGTAAATAATAATCTAGTGTGTCACGACGTTGAATTGTTCCATATACCATTTCAGTTAATAAACCAATATCTTTTCTGTCAATTGTATTTTTTTCAATCAGATTATTTAAAAGTAAGTTGCTATATGCACCACTTTTTTCTACTTGAATTAAGCCATCCAGAGCTAACTCACGAACATTTTGTCTCATGCATTTTCTCCTAACTTCGTACCAATTTCAGGTTTTGTTCCACGTAAAAATTGTGAACAACTCATACGCTTTTTACCAGATGGTTGCAATTCAGTGATTTTAACGCCTGTCTCATTCCCTGTTGCAACAACAAATCCATCTTCTTCAAGAGCTACTATTGTACCTGGTTCAGCTTTCTCTGTAATAGAGACTTTCTCTCCCCACCATACTTTAATAACTTGTCCTGCCAAAGTCGTATAAGCAACTGGCCATGGATTCAATCCGCGAATGTGATTGTATACTTCTTCACCTGTTTTTGTCCAATCAATTATCTCTTGCTCACGTTTAATATTATATGCAAACGTCACTTCAGCTTCACTTTGTTTAATTGGTTCTAGTTTACCCTGAATTAGTAAAGGAACCGTTTTAGATAAAAGGTGTGCTCCTGCTTCACTTAACTTATCAAATAATGAACCTGTTGTTTCACGCTCTTCAATTTCTACTTCTACTTGCGTTAATATATCGCCAGCATCTAATTTTTCTACCATATACATAATTGTAATACCTGTTTTCTCTTTACCTTCCATGATCGCATAATGAATTGGTGCACCACCGCGAAGTTCTGGAAGTAATGACGCGTGGACATTAATACATCCATACTTTGGCGCTTCTAAAATTTCATTCGGTACGATTTGTCCAAATGCCGCTGTTACAATTAAGTCTGGCTCTAGTGCTAATACTTTTTCATATTCGTCTTTTTCACGAATTTTTAACGGCTGTAATACTGGAATACCATGTTTCTCCGCTTCTACTTTAACAGGAGTAGGTGTTAAAACCTTTTTTCTACCAACTGGACGATCAGGTTGCGTTACAACACCAACTACGTCATATCCGTCCTCGATAAAACGACGAAGCACCGGCACAGAAAAGTCCGGTGTCCCCATAAATACTACTTTCATCATTCAAAAACCGCTCCTTTTAAACCTATTCTAATTCGCCTGCTTCATAATATCTTTTCACTTTAGATGTAAATAAAACACCGTGTAAATGATCGATTTCATGCTGAATTGCACGCGCTAAGAAGTCATCCGCTTCTAATAAAAATATTTTACCGCGACGATTTTGCGCACGTACTTTAATGTAATCTGCACGCTCCACTTCACCATAAAGTCCCGGAAAGCTTAAGCAGCCTTCGGGACCTACTTGTTCACCACGTTTTTCTAAAATAACAGGATTAATTAATTCAATTTTACCCGTATCATCACCTATATCAACAACAGCAACTTGTAAGCTTACACCTACTTGTGGCGCAGCTAGACCAACACCGTCTGCAATTAACATTGTTTCATGCATATCTTTTAACAATTTTACTAACTTTTTATCAAAGTCAATTACTCTTTCGCATGGTGTTTCTAACACTTCATTTGGATGCTTTACAATTTCTAAAACTGCCATATTTCCCTCCGCTACATTAACATTGTTGGATTAAAATCAATTGAGATTTGTAGCTCTTTTTGCATTTCTACTTGATAATGTTCATTTACCATTTTGAGCACGTTCTTTAAGTTTGGTTCCCGTTTGTATTTTATCATGCATTGGTAACGATATCTATCTTTTATCCTTGGAATTGCTGAAGCAACTGGCCCTAACACCATTGTTTGCCTTGAACACTGCGTTCGTAAATGACCGACAATTTTTTCCGTCACTTGGACTGCCTTTAATAATTCCGGATGAGATACAGTTACAAGTACAACGTAGTAATATGGCGGATATTGTCTCATTCGCCTCATTTGCATTTCTTGCTCATAAAATACATCATATTGTTGATTCTTTGCTAATTCTACACTGTAATGTTCCGGCGTATACGTTTGAATTACAACTTCCCCTGGCAATTCATGTCTTCCTGCACGTCCACTCACTTGTGTCAATAGCTGATATGTCTTTTCACTCGCCCGAAAATCAGGTAGATGAAGCATCGTATCCGCCGTTAAAACCCCAACAAGCGTCACCTTCGGAAAATCAAGCCCTTTTGCAATCATTTGTGTTCCAAGTAATATATCTGCTTTCTCTTCACCAAACGCCTTTAATAATTTTTCATGCATTCCTTTACGGCTTGTTGTATCCACGTCCATTCGAATGACCCGCGCTTCAGGGAATAGTTTTGTGATTTCTTCTTCAACCTTTTGCGTCCCTGTACCAAAGAAACGAATATACGCACTATTACAAGCAGGACACTCCGTTGGCATATTTTCCTCATGACTACAATAATGACATTTTAAACGATGGTTCATTTTGTGATATGTCAACGAAATATCACAATGCGGACATTGTACGACATACCCACAATCACGGCACATCACAAACGTAGAATGACCCCTTCTATTTAAAAAGAGAACCATTTGTTCTTTCTTTTCTAATCGATCTGCTATTTTTTCATGCAGTGCCTTTGAAAACATTGAGCGATTTCCATCACGAAGCTCTTCACGCATATCAACAATTTCTACAGTCGGCAAAGCTTGTTTGTTCATACGTTTTTCCATTGTAAGCAACCCATAGACACCTTTTTTCGCTCTAGCAAACGATTCAAGTGTCGGCGTTGCACTTCCGAGAACGATTGGACACTTATGGTATTGTCCTCTCCACACTGCTACATCTCTTGCATGATACTTTGGGTTATCCTCTTGCTTATAACTTGATTCATGCTCTTCATCAATAATAATGATTCCTAAATTTTCAAATGGAGCAAAAATAGCTGAACGCGCACCAACTACAACTTTCACTTCTTTTCTTAATATCTTTCGCCATTCATCATATTTCTCGCCAACAGAAAGCGCACTGTGAAGAACTGCAACTTGCGAACCGAACCTACCTTTAAAGCGCTCTACCATCTGGGGCGTTAGCGCAATTTCAGGAACAAGTACAATTGCTTCTTTTCCTTTCTTCAACACCGCTGCTATAGATTGTAAATACACTTCAGTCTTACCACTTCCTGTAACACCATATAGTAAAAATGGATTGTAAGTTTCATTTGTAATTGATGACAAAATCGGTGTAATTACTTGTTTTTGTTCCTCAGTAAGCGGAAATGGTTTCGTTTGTTCAAAATCATCATCGTCATACGGATTCCGGTATACTTCTACATACTTTTCTGAGATTAGACCCTTTTTAACAAGTGCTTTTATTGGAGCATCTGTTATTTGTAATTCTTCTGTTAAATTTTTTAACGGTACACTTTTGTAGTTTTCTACAAAATAATAGAGTACGTCTTGTTGTTTTTTGCTTTTCAGTTCAAATGCTGCTAATTCCAATTTATCTGCCGGCAACTCCGGTTGAACTACTCTTTGTTTCTTCTTCTGCACTTTATCCTTTACTTGATAAACTACTTCAGTCGTACCATTTTTAATTTCTTGTTGAATAGTGCGATATAGGTGCGGCTGCGCTTCGATAGCTTCCCAATCTATCGTTTCCTTCCCTTGAAATAAAGAAAGAATTTCTGGCGCTACTTCTTCTTGGTTACGAAGTTGCAGACGCTTTTTATATGTTGCTTTTATCGCCGTCGGAAGCATCACCTGAAAAGCTGAAATCATATAACATAACGTTTCACTTGTAAGCCAATACCCAAGCTTCAATAATTCATCATTTAAAACCGGAGTGACATCTAATATTTCATACAATGCTTTTAACTTTTTACTTTCTAGGTCAACCGAATCCTTTATGCCAATAATAAAACCTTGCAATTTCCTCGGACCGAATGGGACTACTACACGCATTCCTGTTTGCACGATATCTTCCCATTTTTTAGGGATAATATAATCAAACGGTCGATCTGTTTGACGTGCAGGTACATCAACAATTACACTTGCAAACTTCATACACAATCATCTTCTAACATCATTTCTATTTGCTTTAATATTTCACGAGCCACTTCTTTCTTCGTTAAAAGTGGCAGCTCAATAATTTCTCCATCTTTTCTATACATTGTCACAATATTTGTATCCGTACCAAACCCAGCTCCTTGAGCTTTCACGTCATTCGCAACAATCATATTTGCATTTTTCTCACGTAATTTTCTCGTTGCGTATTCCTCTATGTTTGTCGTTTCAGCTGCAAAACCGATAAGTAACTGTCGGTCCTTCTTCTCACCTAACGTTTTTAAAATATCCACTGTTCTTTCTAATTCAATTACAGCACCGCCATTTTTCTTTTTCATTTTATTATCATGAACATATTTCGGACGGTAATCTGCAACGGCTGCTGTTTTGATGACAACATCCACATTATGATAATGTTGAAGGACTGCCTCTAACATATCTTGTGCAGATTCTACTTGTATTGTTGTGACATGTAATGGTGACTCTAATGCTGTCGGTCCTGACACAAGTATGACATCAGCACCTAAGCCTGCTGCAACTTCTGCGATCGCATACCCCATCTTTCCAGAAGAAAAATTCGTCATAAAACGAACCGGATCAATCTTTTCACGTGTCGGTCCAGCTGTTATTAATATTCGTTTTCCTTGCAATGGTTTTTGTTCTGAGAAAGCCTCTTCTAATCGTCCAATAATCGCTTCAGGTTCTTCCAGTCTTCCTTTTGCTACATAACCACATGCTAAAAAACCTTCCCCAGGCTCAATAAATGTATATCCTAATGTTTTTAACGTCATCATGTTTTTTTGAACAATTTTATTTTCATACATATGCACATTCATAGCCGGTGCAATCCACACTGGAGCTGTAGTAGCTAACAAAGTAGTTGTAATCATATCATCAGCAATACCGCCAGCTAACTTTCCAATGCAATTAGCTGTAGCAGGTGCAACAAGTACAACATCTGCCCAATCCGCTAAATCAATATGAGCAATAACAGCCGAGTCTCTCTCATCAAACGTATCCGTATATACATCATGGCGAGAAAGTGCTTGAAATGTAAGAGGCGTAACAAACTTCATTGCCGACTCACTCATCATTACTTTTACAAGAGCGCCAGCTTGTGTCAATTTACTTGTTAACGCAGCCGCTTTAAAAACTGCAATGCCTCCTGTTACACATAGAAGTATCTTTTTCCCTTTTAGCATATGACTCGTCCTCTTTCTTTTTCAAACTTATTCTACTGAAATAGAATTTTCAGCTCGTCAGTACCAGTATTTCGTTCCGTCTTTTTCGATTCCTTTTCATCCCTATCGTAAAAAAATAACAACCTACTTGTAAATAGGTTGTTACCGTTACATAGAAAATTATAAAGTCTATGTTTTAATTTGTCGAAAAGAATGTCTTAATCAATTATTGTGTCATCGCTTGGTATATATTTTAATACTTCTAAATCGATTTCTTCTAATGCTTTACCTACACATTTATAAGAAACAGGCTTTTCAATAACACAATTGTCAGCAATTTGCATTTCACGTGCACGCTTTGCAGCTACTGTTACAAGTGTATATTTAGAATCGATTTTTGTTAATAATGAGTCAATTGATGGATTTAACATAATTATAGACCCTCCGTCATTTCTTTATAGTATTTTGCCACTCTTTCGCGGCGGCAATGTTCACCAACCACAATTGCTTTAATTCGGTCGCAAGCTAATTCAACTTGATCGTTTTCTACAACATAGTCATAAGCGTCCATCATTTCGATTTCTTCTTTCGCTACAGTTAAACGATTTTCAATAACATCTTCAGTTTCTGTACCACGGCCGACAATTCGGTTCTTTAGTTCAGATAAACTTGGAGGTGCTAAGAAAATAAATACACCTTCTGGGAAGGCTTTCTTAACTTGAATTGCTCCTTGCACTTCAATTTCTAAGAACACATCTTTTCCTTCTTGTAACGTTTTTTCAACATAATCAATCGGTGTTCCGTAATAATTACCAACGAACTCAGCCCATTCAAGTAACTTTTCATTACGAATCATTTCTTCAAATTCTTCTCTCTCTTTAAAGAAATAATCCACACCATCTACTTCACCTTCACGCGGTTTACGTGTCGTTACTGAAATAGAGTACTGAAAACGTGTGTCTTCATGGCTAAACAGCTCTTTTCGAACCGTTCCTTTCCCGACACCAGAAGGTCCCGAAAGAACGATGAGCAATCCTCTTCTACTTCTCATAAATATGTAAAACCTACCCTTCCTCACTTAAATCTTCTTTATTATTCAAACGATGTGCAATCGTCTCTGGCTGAATTGGACTTAATACTACATGCCCATCATCCATAACAATAACCGCCCTTGTTTTTCTCCCATACGTAGCATCAAGCAAAGCATTATGTTCACGCGCTTCCTGTACTGTTCGTTTAATAGGAGCTGACTCCGGACTTACAATAGCAATAATTCGATGAGCAGATACAATATTCCCGTATCCAATATTTAAAAACCGCATGGCCATAGTTTGCGCCTCCTAGTAAGTCTATCCGATTTCTCCACCACGTATAACTTTATATATTTTTTGAAAGCTACTCAATATTTTGTACTTGTTCACGAATTTTTTCAAGGTTATTTTTCATTTCTACGACATATTTTGAAATTGTTAAGTCATTTGCCTTAGAACCTATCGTATTAACTTCCCTATGCATCTCTTGCACGATGAAGTCCATTTTCCTTCCAACAGGCTCTGTAATTTGCAGTGCTTCATGAAATTGATCTAAATGACTTTGTAATCGAACTAATTCTTCGTGAATATCTGAACGCTCTGCAAATATTGCTACTTCGGTCAACAATCGTTGTTCATCTAAATCTTGGTTATGTAATTCTTTTAAGCGATTTTCTAATCGTTCACGATATTTTTGTGTAACCATTGGTGCATGTGGAATAATTGCATTTACACAATTATGAATCTCTTGCAAACGATATGCTATATCTTTATGTAATCGTTCTCCTTCGCCATCTCTCATCGTTTTCAACATATGAGCAGCTTGGCGAACAGCCTCATATAAACCGGTTTCAAATTGTTCATTTACATTTTCTATTTCTTCAACTGCCGTTACTTCCGGCATTCCCATTAGCTGTTGAAGTGTAATAGAATCTTGTAATTGAAATTTTCCTTTTATATCTTCCATAATGGATTGGTACTGTTCAAGAATTTCCCAATTCACAGTTAATTTTCTTTCAACAAGCCCTTCACCTGTTATACTAATAGACACTTCAATACGTCCACGGCGAACTTGCTTTGCAATTATTTTACGAATCTTGTCTTCAAACACCATCATTTGCTTCGGAAGCCGAATACTCATTTCTAAAAAACGATGGTTCACCGACTTCATTTCTACTGTTATTTGAAAAGTATCGTTTTCTACCTTCGACCTTCCAAATCCTGTCATACTACAAATCATCTTTATCACATCCAAGCCATGAAATAACTCAATGAAAAAGGTAATAGAGATGCAACTCTACTACCTTCTGTAAATTATATCATATTTTCATATCATTGACTATTTCAAGTTTAATCCCTTCTTATATAACAGTGGCTTTTTCTTTTTCTCCTTTTTTCTTGTTAATAAGGATCCTACTAATAAGAAGGTCGGAATAGATGATAATCCCCCAATTAACAACCAATCTCGTGCTTGTATCGGCATTGTGCTAAAAATCGGCTGTAATGGTGGATAATATATAACTACAAGCATTAACAGTAAAGAAATAATAACCGCCCCTACTAAATATATATTGCCAAACGGGTTGCGGTGAAATATAGAATGTTCACTACGACAATCAAATACATGAATAAGCTGAGCCAGTACTAATGTTGCGAAGGCTACCGTTTGTGCATACTTCAATTCATTCGGATGCTGGTTAAATGCAATAATAAACGCTACTAATGTCACTGCTCCGATTAGAAAACCACGACTTATAATTTTCCACGCAAGCCCTCTAGCGAACACCCCTTCTTTCGGATGGCGTGGTGTTCTCTTCATCACATCTCCTTCAGCCTTATCCAAACCTAATGCCATCGCTGGTAAACCGTCAGTAACTAAGTTCACCCATAAAATTTGAATTGGAACCATCGGCAATGGCAGTGCAAGTAACATCGCAAATAACATAACTAAAATTTCACCAACGTTAGATGCTAACAAATACCGAATAAACTTCCGAATATTTTCATATATGTTTCTACCTTCTTTAATCGCCGATTTAATCGTAGCAAAGTTATCATCTAACAACACAAGTGAAGAAGCTTCTTTTGCAACATCTGTCCCTGTAATTCCCATCGCAATCCCTATATCAGCTGTTTTAATAGCTGGAGCATCGTTCACTCCATCACCTGTCATAGCTACTATATGCCCCTTATTTTGCAGCGCCTTAACAATTTTCAATTTATGCTCAGGAGACACACGAGCGAATACATACGTATCTTCTACAATATCTTCTAATGCCTCTACATCCATATTCGCAAGTTCTACACCTTCAACAACGCGTCCACCCGCCGGTAAAGCCCCTAGCTGTTCCGCAATTGCCATTGCTGTCACTTTATGATCTCCCGTAATCATTACCGTTCTAATACCAGCTTCCTTACACTCTTTCACCGCTTGCGCCACTTCTAGTCTTGGCGGATCTATCATTCCTTGTATTCCAACAAGCATAAAATCCTGCTCGACTTCTCTTTCATGTTCAATTGAATCTGTAGCTTTTAACGGTTTAAATGCCACCGCAATCGTTCGTAAAGCTTGACTTCCTAAACAATGAATCGCTGCCTGCACTTCTTTTCGATACATTTCACTTAAAGACTGCTGCTTATTTCCCCACAAAATTGTTTGACTCATTTGCAAAAGAACATCTGGTGCTCCTTTTGTAATAACAAATTTTTTGCCTTCACGATCACGAACAATAACACTCATCATTTTTCTAGTTGAATCAAAAGGAAATTCACGAATGACTTCAAACTTTCCTTTAAGAGCTTCACGTGATATTCCCGCCTTCATTGCAGCAGCAACGAGAGCTCCCTCTGTTGGATCTCCATCTAACACATACGTCTTTTTCTTTTGAATAACATTCGCATTATTACATAAACAGCCAAATGTAAGTAGTTGATACAGTGATTTCGTCTTAGTAGGGTCAATTACTTCTTCACCTTTCATAAACGAACCCGTTGGCTCATAGCCTTGACCTGTTACTTTCCACAATTCTCCGCCTGACCACATATGTGTTACCATCATTTTATTTTGTGTCATTGTTCCTGTTTTATCTGAGCAAATAACAGAAGCACAGCCTAACGTTTCTACAGCTGGCAACTTTCGCACAATTGCCCTCTTTTTAATCATACGCTGTACGCCAAGTGATAGCGCAACCGTAACGATAGCTGGCAATCCTTCTGGAATAGCCGCAACAGCAAGCGAAACCCCAGCCAAAAACATGTGATACACTTCATTCCCTTGATATACACCAGCTAGTACAACAAGAGCCGTCAAAATAAGAGCAACAATAATTAAAATTTTTCCAAGCTGTTCTAATCTTCTTTGTAATGGCGTTTCCATTTGCTCAGCATTTTGCAACATATTTGCAATTTGCCCCATAGCTGTATTCATTCCAGTCGCTACGACTACCCCTGTTCCAGCACCTCTCGTTATCATCGTCCCCATAAATGCCATGTTTTTTTGATCACCAATTGAAACATCTTGGCCTTGTAACGCCTCTACCTTCTTTTGTACAGGCAATGACTCTCCTGTAAGAGCCGATTCTTCAATATATAAACTTGAAGATTCCACAAGGCGAACATCCGCGCCAATACGGTCACCACTAGAAAACTTAATAATATCACCTAGTACAAGCGCTTTTGACGGTGCTTTTATCCACTTCCCATTTCTTAGTACAGTAACTTGAGGGGCTGCCAATTCTTTTAAAGCTTCCAACGATTTTTCAGCTTTCCTCTCTTGAAAGAAACCGAGGACACCATTGATAATAACAATTGCAACAATTGCAATCGAATCAATATACTCTCCTAAAAAAGCTGAAATAATTGTAGCACCAAATAAAACAAGTACCATAAAATCTTTAAATTGCGCTAAAAACACCATAAGCGCAGAAGGCCGCTTTGCTTCTTGCAATTCATTTGTACCAAATTTCTTTAATCGGCCCTCTGCTTCTTGCTCTGTAAGACCTACCTCCACATTCGTATTCGTTCTTTCCTCCACTTCATGTGCTCGCATTTCATACCAATTCATCCTGCCATCGACCTCCTGATTCCAGACATACTCTAATGAAAGCTTATTCAGCCTCGTCCAAAAAAATGCTATAATTAACTTTTAGTTAGAAAGGAGTGTTCATTCATGGCATTCGATGGATTATTTACAAGAGCAATTACACATGAAATTGCAAATTCTCTTCAAACAGGAAGAATTTCAAAAATATATCAACCCTCAAAATATGAAGTTTTATTACATATTCGAGCAAACGGAAAAAACCAAAAGCTGATTCTTTCATCTCACCCTACATATGCGCGTATGCACTTAACAAATCAAAACTACGATTCACCAGCGCTACCGCCGATGTTTTGTATGCTTCTTCGCAAACATTTAGAAGGTGGATTTATTGAAAAAATTGAACAAATTGACTTAGAACGTATTATTCAAATTACAGTCCGCGGTCGCAATGAAATCGGTGACGAATCAGTAAAAACATTAGTAATCGAAATAATGGGACGACACAGTAATATTATCTTAGTAGATACGAAAACAAATGTTATTTTAGATAGCTTAAAACACGTTTCTTTAGCGGTAAACCGACATCGTACTGTATATGCTGGAGCTGAATATGTTGCCCCACCAGCACAACATAAAGTTAATCCGCTTCTTATCGAAACAGAAGATGATTTTATTAAACCGCTTGACTTTTTATCTGGCAACATGGACAAACAACTTGTCGGAGCATTCATGGGAATTTCCCCATTATTTGCAAAAGAAGTTGTAAAAAAAGCAGGTATGGCAAATGAAAAAGCATTATCTGAAGCTTTCTTCAGCTTGCAAAAACCTTTGCTAACACATCAGTACGTGCCAGCAATGATAACAGCGAATGGAAAAGAGTTCTTTTACCTATTCCCTCTTTCTCACTTACAAGGAAAAGAAAAAACATTTTCATCTGTTAGTGAATTGTTAGACCGTTTCTTTTTCGGAAAAGCGGAGCGAGACCGTGTAAAACAACAGGCTCACGATTTAGAACGCTTTATGCAAAACGAAAAAAACAAAAATGAGAAAAAACTTATTAAACTTGAAAAAACATTACAAGATGCTGGAAAAGCAGATAAATATCAACTATTTGGAGAGCTGCTTACAGCCAATATGTACGCTTTGAAAAAAGGTGATAAAGATATTGAGGTCATTAATTATTACGATGAAAATGGCGGAACTGTAAAAATCACATTAGATCCTTTAAAAACACCATCTGACAATGCACAACGCTATTTCCAAAAGTACCAAAAAGCAAAAAATTCAGTTGTTATTGTAGAAGAACAAATCGAAAAAACCAATGAAGAAATTCTTTATTTCGATAGCTTACTTCAACAAATGGAAGCTGCTTCTTCAAAAGATATTGAAGAAATTCGTGAGGAGCTAGCTGAAGAAGGATATGTGCGCAATCGTAAGAAGAAAAACGCAAAGAAAAAACCTACAAAACCAGTATTGGATAAATATTTAGCTAGTGACGGTACAGAGATTTTCGTTGGTAAAAACAATAAGCAAAATGATTATTTAACAACGAAATTTGCCCGTCGTGATGAAATTTGGTTACATACGAAAGACATACCTGGGTCCCACGTTGTCATTCGTTCTTTAGAACCTGCTGAAGAAACTTTACTGGAAGCTGCAAAAATCGCCGCTTATTACAGTAAAGCAAAAGAGTCTAGCTCTGTACCTGTTGATTTCACTAAAATACGTCACGTTAAAAAACCGAGTGGTGCAAAACTTGGATTCGTTACGTATGATAACCAACAAACAGTATATGTAACACCAGATGCTGACATCGTAATGAAATTAAAAGCGTAAATAAAAAATGCGTTGCTTGGCTTGCTAGCAACGCATTTTTTATTTTTCCAGCTTAGTTCATATATCCATTAACTAATTCATAACATCTTTCTTTTGTCATCTTATATTTCTCTTCTGAAGCTTCTATACGTCTCATCGTTCCATTGTTTGGATCAGTACCAATTGCTGTAACTTTACTTTCTTTTTCTTTAACCCACGCAATTTGTTTCGTTTTTAACGACTGAAATGCATCAGGTGACATCGTATTTTTTAATGTGCTGTAAATTTCATTTAATTTACTATCCCACAATTGATAATTTCCTTCTATTTCATTAACTATATCGTTTGTTGTCATAACATTTGTATGTTTTTCTTGATTTTCTAGAGCGGCTAACTCATTTAGAACCTTAGTTTTACCTAATACTGAAGAAGATTCTTTTTTAGGCTGCTTCTCTTCTTTTGAACTAGTATACGTACTGGAATCATTTCCCTTAGCTGTTTCTTGCTCTTGAATAAAATCTTCTTTCGTTACCTTTTCTTGTTCTTTCTCATCTACATTGTGAGTAATAACAGATGTTTGGGCGTCCACAGCAACTACTCCGTTACTTTCTTTAAAAATATATTTCTTATTTCCACTATTCTCTTCTCTAACAAAAGAGACATTCTTGAAACCTTGAACTCTAAGAAGCTCGTTAGCTTCTTCTTTCGTTAACTTTAAATCTGCTGGCGTATTTGATGACCATCTATCCATTAACCATTTTCCATCTGGATAAACTAAAATAAATTCCCATGTCTCCGCTTCATTCCCCATGTCATTTGCAAGGGTAAGTGTCTCAATCTTTAAAACATCATTTTTCTGTGAATAAGTTATCCTCACGTCGGGCTCAATATGAATTGGGAATGGCAACATATCAGTTTCCCTTGACCTATTAAATGTATCAAGCAAACCTGGAAGCTGTTTCTCCAGAAACTTATCTGAAACTATACCCTTAACGCCTTTTTTAGCTGTACCCAAATCTCCAGGATTATTTCGACTCCATCCATTCTCTTTTTCCATTTCACTAAAAGAGTTTGCTATTCCATCTACGCTCTTTCTTACAATCTTTTTCGCTTCTTTTTCTGTCACTTCTGGTGCTTCATCAAGCTGTTCAATTGTTTTATTTACTTGAACTTTGTTTTCACTTTTTTCACAACCTGCTAGAACAACCATACTAGCTACCAAGCAAAATGACATTACTTTACTTAATTTTTTCATATACTCACAATCCTTATCCCTTCATATTTGTTACGTATCCCTATCTTCGAGAGAAATCCAACAATTCCCTATTATATCAATAATAATCGTTCATTTATATATTGAAATTTACATCAAAACAAAACGTAAGCATAATGTTTTTCCAAATATATACTCTAAACATCACTTATCCTTTCCTTTCCTCACTTCGATATTTTCAAAAAATTTGACAGTGCTATTTCGTATTTGTATAAATTTTTTTACAGTGTGTAAAGAAAGTGAATCTTGAGTTGATGTTTTTTTCATTCTCCCACTGTTAATTGAAGTAATCTGTATTTCACGAGCAGCCCACCGCCCACAAATAATGGGCTAAATTTCTTATCTTCTCTAAAACATATGTAATTCCCACTATCTTTTTCTCTAAAGATATTTTTTGGCACGCTATTTGCTTTATTCAATACTGTGAAAAGGGGGAATTAACATGACTTTAAGAATTAATAAAATCCAAAATCAACTAAAAAACTATGAAATTGGCGGATTACTTATTACAAAAAAAGAAAATCGTCAATATGCAACAGGCTTTACAGGTAGCGCTGGCGTCGTCTTAATCTCTGCGGATAAAGCTATTTTTATAACTGACTTTCGCTATGTTGATCAAGCGAAATCACAAATAAAAGACGCAGAAATCATTATGCATAAAGGAAATTTAGAAAAAGAAGTTGCAAATCAAGTATCCAAATTAAACATTCAAAAACTTGGAATTGAAGAAAATAACATGACATTGCAACAATATAAGAACTTACAAAAATATATGAAGGCAGAAATGGTTCAGGTGTGTGAAATCATCGAAGATATTCGTATTATTAAAGACACACCCGAAATAGAAATAATGAAAATTGCAGCTAATATTGCTGACGAAGCATTTCACCACATTCTCAAGTTTCTAAAACCAGGAATAAGTGAGACCGATGTCCGAGATGAATTAGAGTTTTTCATGCGAAAAAAAGGAGCTACGTCCTCATCATTTCAAATCATTGTAGCTTCTGGTGTTCGTTCTTCTCTTCCTCATGGAGTTGCATCGAATAAAATAATCGAGAGCGGCGATGTCGTTACATTAGATTTCGGTGCCCTTTATAATGGATATTGTTCCGATATTACACGTACTGTAGCAATTGGAGAACCATCGGAAGAATTCAAAAAAATATATAATGTTGTACGAGAAGCATTAAAGCGTGGAACTGAAGCAATTAAGCCTGGAGAAACCGCAAAAAGTATCGATGATATAACGAGAGATTACATTACAGAACATGGATACGGTCAATATTTTGGCCACTCTACTGGTCACGGTCTTGGGTTAGAAATTCATGAACCTCTCCGTCTATCCCAAGAAAGTAAGGCTACTTTAGAAGAAGGTATGGTTGTTACAGTAGAACCGGGCATTTATATACCAAACTGGGGCGGTTGTAGAATTGAAGACGATATCGTCATTACAAAAGACGGATATGAAGTTATTACAAAGGCAAATAGAGAGCTAATTGTTATTCCTTGTTAAAAATTATGAACTTTTTTAACAGGAGTTTTTCTCTGCACATAGAATTCCTTCTCTGGAGTATTCGTTTAAAAGAGGGGGAATTTTAATTGAACTTTGTAATTGATAAAATAGATGGTTTAAACGTAGAATTTTCAAAACTTATTTCCATGATGAATTACGCTCGTTATACAACAATGCAAGCGGTGGAAGGCTTAACAATTGAAGAACTTGATTATTTATATGATGATGAGGCAAATTCAATTGGCATGTTATTGTACCATATGGCTGCTATTGAATTTTACTACCAAATTCATACCTTTGAAGATCGTGAACCGACAGATTCTGAATTAGAACGTTGGTTACCTGCTGTTGAGTTAGGGGATCTTGGACGTGAGAAAATAAAAGGAAACTCCATAGAATTTTACATAAATACATTACAAGAAGTACGCTCTAAGACTATTGAAACATTTCAGTCTTTACCAGATGAATGGTTATTTAAAACGAAAGAATTTTGGTATGAAAAACCAGCAAATAACTACTTTAAATGGTTTCACGTATTTGAAGATGAAATTAATCATCGCGGACAAATTCGTTTAATTAAGAAGATGCAAAAAGCTCATTCAGTAAAGTAAGAAGGTGCCACCTTATCCGGTGGCACTTTCTTCTATTCATTAGCAAATATTTTTCCGTTTACTTTTTTAGCAATCACTGCTAGCGCTATTAGAATACATATTAAATATAGCAATTTCGCGATAAATAACCATCCTTGAACAATTACAATTCCATCTATTATCTCATTTCCTTTCAGTAACAAAAATAGAATCGTACTAATTATAATGACAAACTCGATGCTGAAAATAATTTTCTTTTTTCGACTATATGCTTTCCATTCATCCCAGTGATACATGGGAGCAAAAATCAATATTCCTATACATAATATAACGCCTATCCATTCACTTTTAAGAAATTGTCCTGAAATGACTGATAATATTAAACAAGCGAGTACACCGTAATACCCTATTTTTTCTCTCATTCGTACTACCTCCATTCTATCCTCTCTTTAATATGTAATTCCCTATTCTTATTATGACTCTTAGAAAAATAACGACTATAATTACAATATAAAAACCCTTCGCAGACGACATCCATTCTTGAAAAATAGACATTTTCTCCATTTGCTTTTGGCCCTCTATTAAAATAACCCCTACGACAAATGAACAAACAACAATGATACCTATCATAATTCCAATCCTTTTCTTACTATGTTGTTTTATGTCATCCCAGCTATTTAAAAGTATAAACACAAACCCGAGAACAGGTATAATACTTATCCATTCATTCTTTGCAAATAGCTTTAAAATGATTAATAGACTACAAGATATGATACAGTGAAACTTTAATCAGTGGGGGTTTTGTCCATCCCCCACTGATTATTAGCCTTCACCAATCGGGCTTTTACGGGCAGTCGATCTCCCACCTCCCCCCCTCGCATTCGCCGACTTTTGAGGTGGGAGTCTTACTGCCCACAAATAGCGGGATGAATCCCCAAAAACCAATTTTTTTGTGCATAAGTCCTCCTTCAATTCCATTTTTAATTCTTACCATTACAGTACATGAAATTTCACTTTTTTCTTTTTCCTATACTCACATACTTTCACTGCTTTCATACAATGAACTACACGAATGCCTAAAGGATGTGAATGTTATGGGAGTTGAATTAACACTATTACACGCTCTCTATGTTCTTTGTTTACTAACCATTATTACCTTCTTTATTCTTCGGAAAGATACGACGATCATTTGTATCGTTTTTATCTTTTTACTAGCATTAACTGCAACAAGTTCTATCCCTCTTGCCATTAGCGGGATTTTCCAAAGTTTCATTTACGCCATTACTGAACTATTACCAACTATATTAATCATCTCCATTATCGTATCGATGAGCAATTTACTCGTTCATACCGGCATAAATGATACGATGATTTCACCATTTACCAAGATGATTCGTACACCTACACTCGCCTACTGGATTATCGGCCTTTTGATGATGACCATTTCTTTCTTCTTTTGGCCTTCTCCAGCTGTCGCCTTAATGGGAGCTATTTTATTACCAGTCGCTGTACGCGTCGGCCTTCCTCCAATTGGAGTCGCAATTGCTATGAACTTATTTGGACACGGTATTGCTTTATCTGGCGACTTCGTTATTCAAGGAGCTCCAAAATTAACAGCGGACGCTGCTGGTCTCCCTGTTTCCAGCGTTGTTTCTGCAAGTGTTCCCCTCGTTATTGTTATGGGCGTTGTTACAACTTCTATCGCATTTTTCTTTTTACGAAAAGAATTTCATACAGGCTTATCGTTGCAAGATTCTACTTCATCAACTGAACCATCCAAAACTACCATTTTATTATCTCCTCGCATAAAGAAATGGCTCGCCATATGTATCCCTATCGTATATATCATTGATATTCTTTGCATGATTCAATTTAAACTACAAGGAAGCGATGCAACAGCACTTATCGGCGGGACGACAGTTATTATGATTATCATTATTTCTCTCATCGCCTACAAAGGAAATGGCCTGAATAAAACGACAGATTATTTTATAGAGGGGCTCCAATTTGGATTTAAAATTTTTGGCCCAGTTATTCCAATTGCTGCACTTTTTTATTTAGGAGATAGCGGCTTTGTGAAAATTATTGGAGACTATTTACCGAAAGGTTCACACGGAATCATTAACGACTTAGGAATCGCTTTGTCTCAAACGGTTCCTTTAAATCAATATGTATCGGCTGGGACATTAACTATCGTTGGTGTCATAACAGGCTTAGATGGATCTGGTTTTTCCGGTATATCACTTGCCGGTTCGATTGCAAACCTTTTCGGAACAGCACTTGGGCATGGAACAGCTACATTAACAGCACTCGGGCAAATCGCTGCCATATGGACCGGGGGCGGAACCTTAATTCCTTGGGCCCTTATTCCTGCCGCTGCGATTTGTAAAGTAGATCCATTTGAACTCGCACGCCGAAACTTTTTACCAGTTGTTATCGGCTTAATCGTCACCACTATCGTTGCGATGTTTATTCTATAACGTAAGCAAGATAATACTTGCTTACGTTTTTTTATTGCAGTCATTATTAAAATATCCGACTTTCAAAAGGTATTTTTTGTAACTTAGCGAAATTATTTTAGAAGAGCAATTATTCAAAACGTTTACAAGAAACATATTACTTCTACTAGAAAAGGGGACATAATTATGAATGAATTGATTTTCGTCTTATTTCTTTGTCCATTACTTATCTTTATTATTTCTGTTATTGGAACACGTAGAACGAAAACGTATTACGTAATGCCGATTGTAACGTTTGCTAGTTTTTTAATAATAGGTGTTATCGCCTTTACTCCAAAATTTTTCTTTTGGGTTGGCATGTACAGCATTTTCTCATTTATTGTTTCTTATATGACTTTGTTATTTATGAAAGGATACGAGGCTGCAGTAGTACGCAAATAGTTAGTAATAAGGAGATTTTTACATGATTTTCTTTGATATTGATGGCACTTTACTTGATTACGACACTGCTGAGAGAAATGGTATCTCACATTTCTTCCAAAGATATAATGATATTTTTTCAGGAAACGAATTAGAGGCTGCGAAACTATGGCATGCATTATCCGAACAATATTTCAACAAATTTTTATCCAAGGAATTATCTTTTCAAGAACAACAATGGATGCGAATGTATCATTTATTTAAAACATATGGAGAAAACTTATCACTCGAGGAATCTCAGCACAGATTCAATCAATATATAGAACTATATAGGAACAACTGGATTGCGTTTGAAGATGTACTCTACACATTACAATCCTTACAGCAAAGAGGTTATTCATTGGGCATCATTAGTAATGGTGATTATGAACAACAAATCGAAAAATTAACAGCTCTAAACATTCTACAATATTTTAAATATATTTTTACTTCTAGTGAAATTGGTATATCGAAGCCAGACCCAGAAATTTTTCACAGGGCCGTATTGCAATCGAATCTTGAAATGAAAGATTGCTATTATATTGGCGATCGATTAGAAACGGATGCAATTAGTAGTACAATAACTGGAATGCATGGAATATGGTTAAATCGGAACAACTCGCAGCTAAAATACGCTGTGCCCACTATACGCTCTTTACGTGAATTTTTAACGATTATATAAAAAAAACGACTGCGTTTTAAAATGTACCCTATAGAATAGACACTTAAAAAAAGTCTATTCTATAGGGTATTTCTTGTATAATAAGAGGAAAATTGGGATCGGAGAATGTTCAAAATGACAAAAAAGCT
>NZ_JAKUGX010000044.1:0-28005 GCF_022664195.1 Bacillus cereus group sp. BfR-BA-01316 | reverse complement strand
ATTATAGATATCAATGGAATTTAAAAAAGATGACTCCTGTTGGATACAGAAATCATCTTCTTGATGTTGCCTAACTTTTTTCAAAATGTCCTTTACAAAGGGTACAGATTACATTTTCTATACTTTTTATTTAATTTCTTTTTACTAATTTCGCATGCACAACTAACCTTCCTGCCTCTGGATCAAGTGCGTAGTCACATGTAGAAAGTGTTATAATTTGATCATTTGCCGTCACTTCTGCATTTGTTTTATACAGTGATTTTTCTTTAATTTGTTCTAGAAATGATATATAGTCCTCATCGCTTTCAAAATCCGTTTCAATGTAATAAAAATCAGTTGTTGTCGTATACACTGAAAATACTTCGACATCGTACCCTTCAAATAAAGTATCGTAATATAATTTGCGGTGTGCCATAAAAAATTTTTCATCTAACATTTTTTTTAGACTTGCGAACATAGAACCATCTTTCATACGATGACCATATAAAATTGTATTTCGATTTTGCGATTTCACATCATTACGATAATCCATAAAGATACTTCCTGCTCGCATATCCTCACCTTTATAATTACGATATAAATAGTAATCGTTGTCTTTCGCTTGAACGATTGGATAATTAATTTGTGTATCATCCATCGTAATCCATCCAACTATTTCTGGATTAATCTTTTGTAACGCTTGAAACTGTTTTCGTATCTCTCCGTCTTTTGCCTTTTCTTCTACTGGGCTCCGCTCATAAATTTCTTGTGCCTCAGCCATTACTTTACGATTTTCATAGTAGTCCATGAAAATACCACCTAATTCATACATTGAGTAAAAAAAGATGCCTAAAAAAACAACTGTAAGTATTCGTTGAAAAAAAGGATTCTTTTTCCGTTTTTCCTTACCACTCAAATTATCACCTCAAAACGGATTGCAATCAGCGCTTAAATTCCCATCGGTACCATATACAACCCTGTATCTTCATCATGCTTTACAACGACATCTACACCGTATATCGTTTTAATCATATCCTCTGTTACTACATCATTCGGATTACCTTTCGTAACGATTTCACCATCTTTCATAACAATAATATGATCACTATAACGAATTGCTTGATTAATGTCGTGTAATACCATGACAATCGTCAATCCATACTCCTCGTTTAATCCTCTCACTAGCTCTAATATTTCAAGCTGATAATAAATATCTAAATATGTTGTCGGCTCATCTAAAAAGAGCATCGGTGTCTTTTGCGCTAAAGTCATCGCAATCCATACCCTTTGTCTCTCACCGCCAGATAAAGCATGAATTGGCTTATCTCGCTTACTCTGTAAATTCGTACAAGTAAGTGCCCTTTCAATAGCTTCTCTATCTTCATCATTGTGTGAAGAAAAAATATTTTTATATGGCATACGACCAAAACTCGTTAATTTTTCAACAGTAATATCTGCCGGTGCCTCATTTTGTTGATGAACAACCGCTAGTTTTCTAGCAAACTCTTTCGGCTTATACGTACTAATTGCTTTTCCATCAAGTATTACTTCCCCACTACGAGGAGTGTGATTTCTTGACATAACACCAAGTAATGTTGATTTCCCGCATCCATTTGGGCCAATAATGGTTGTGATTTTCCCCATTTCTATTTCACTACTAACAGACTTTAAACGATCTGTTACATTGTCATACGAAAAGGTTACATTTTTAATTTCCATGAACTTTATCACTCTTTCTAAGCAAGAATATTAAGAATGGGCCGCCAATAACCGCCATAATTGTCGCTGCTGGAATTTCGTTAGGTGGCACAAGCAATCTCCCAATCGTATCCGCCGTCAAAATTAACAATGCCCCTGCTAGCGCAGAAAATGGAATTAACACTTTGTGATCTGAACCGACTAATTGTCTTGAAATATGAGGAACAAGCAAACCTACGAAAGCAATAACTCCTGCAATTGCGGTTGATACAGCCGCTAACAACACTGCAATTGCGGAAATAATAAGGCGAACTCTCGTCACATGAAGACCTAAGTTCTTTGCAGTCTTATCTTGTAATGATAATAAGTTACACCACGCTCCTACAAACAGCGCAAGGACAAGCCCAATTGTTCCATATGTAACGATGATTTCCACATCTCCCCATGTCTTCATTGTTATATTTGAAGTCGTCGTTTGTTTAATACTCTTAATAAAGTATCCACAAATCGTAATGAACGATTCATTTAATCCAGTAAACATCGCGTTAATGGCAATACCAATTAATATAATGCGTAACGGACTCAATCCTGATTTCCATGAAAATGAATAAACTAAGTAACACGCAAAAGCTCCGCCTAAAAAGGCAAATACCGGTGTCCAGAAGAAAAACTGTGGAAATAACGTAATAATTACAAGTGTCATAAAACTTGCCCCTGAAGATATCCCAATTACCCCAGCATCTGCAAGTGGGTTTTTCATAACAGCTTGGAAGAGCACACCTGAAACCGCCAGTGCTGCTCCTGTAAATAGCGCAATAATGATACGCGGGAAGCGTAGGTCTTTAATAACTTCGACGTCTTCATTGTTTCCTGTAAATATCCCTTGTACAAGATCAACAATACCTACTTCTAAACTCCCTCTCATCGCTGACAACGACGTCATCACAATGAGCAATACAGTAACAATAAAGAAACTCCAAAATTTTTTATTCATGCTAATCTTCCTTTATATTAAAATGCATCACGGATACATCATTTTTTTCAATTCATCTAAAGCTTCAGTCGCTGCTAAATTTCCTGTCGTTCCAAATAAACTTTCTTCTAAATCGTAAACTCGATTATTTTTAACTGCGGCAAAATGTTTCCAAATGTCATTCGTTTTAAATTCTTTATCAAACATTTTTACAACTTCCTCTGGCATACCATGAGCTGCTCGTAAAATAATATCTGGATCAGCTTTCTTTAAATACTCTGTATTAGAAGCTAAATATTCTACCTGTTCACCGTGTACAATATTTTTACCCCCTAGTTGTTTCACTAAATCTCCAATATAAGAATGTTCTGTTGCTACTAAATAACTTCCCGGCACACCTAATAAAATAAGCACTGTTGGAGATTTCTTACCTTTCACATCTTTTTTAATATCCGCAACCTTCTTATCTAGCTTTGCTACAACTGACTCTGCTTGTTCTTCGCGTCCATATTTTTTACCCAAATCAGTAATTGAATTTTGCATATTTTTTAAACTTGTTAAATCTAAAAAACTCGCCTTCATTCCGGTTTCATTAAAAACTGGTTTTAATTCATTCTCAAGTGTTGTCACTGACAATACTTCTGACGGCTTTAATGACCTTACTTTCTCCATATCAGGGCTCATTGGATTCCCAACATCAGGTAGCCCCTTATAACGTTTTGGTAATGTTTTAGAGCTTGTTGGAACACCAACTAAATCTACTTCTAATGCATCCATAATTTCAGTAACAGCGACTGTCGTTGCAACAATTCTTTCTTTACTGTCACTCTTTACCTTCTTCGCCGTTTCTTTTTTTGGTGATGAACACCCAGCTATACTTACTAATAGAATAATAGCCATTAGTACACTCGCAATTTTCTTCACTCGCAATCACCACTCCTTTCAATACAATATGAAACAAGTCTTGATGTACACTTGATACATCAAGACTTAAATTTTTACAATCTACCTGCTCTATATTTACGAACCAATAAAGCAAGTGAGCCTAATAATAGCACCATATATAATCCAATTTGTGCCGTATCTGCTGTTTTTGAGTTTTTCTCTTTCTTATCGTCGACTTTCGTATTCTCTCTTAATTTCTTACCGTCGGCATTGCGATTAAACTCAGGTGTTGCAGTTGTTTTAACATTTTCTACTTTTGGTGTAGTCACCGGATTTTTCGGATCATTCTTCGGCTCTTCTTTTATAGTCCCTAGCGCACCAATATTGTTTGTATCAAATTGAATTTGTACATCATAGAAATGGTGGTAGTTCATCTCATTGATGTCTACTTTTACTTTTGCATTTAATTTTTTAAATAAATCACTTACTTCAAATTGCACTACTCTCGTATTTGCATTTTTATCTTCGCTCACTACTTTTGCATCAGCGAATAAACCATCTTTTTCTGTTTGGAATTTCGTAATCCATGCACTATTTTTCAGCGTCATCTCAATGTACTTTTTACCATCTTTAACGATTAATTTTGCTGGATTTACAGTATAATCATGCATCTTTGAAAGTTCATCTGTTTTGTCTTTTAACACTTTAAATGGAATATCATATTGACCATCTACTAAATTTTTCGGATCAACTTTTACTTTTGGTTCATCCTTTTTATTTTCATCTTGGCCGTTATTTCCGCCTTGACCGTTGTTTTCACCTTGACCGTTGTTTTCACCTTGACCGTTGTTTCCACCTTGATCATCGTTTCCACCTTGTTGGCTACCTAAAGTTTTAATACTACCTTGATCAAATACAAGTTGAACATCGTAGAAATGGTGATAATTCATCGCATCGATGTCTACCTTTACTTTTGCGTTTAATTTTTCCGATAAATCGTTTACTTCTACTTCTACTACTCTTGTATTTTTCTCTTTATTTTCACTTAATACTTTTGCATTAACGACCGAGCCATTCTTCTCAAAATCAAACTTTGTAATCCATGTACTATTTATTAATGTAAACGATACATATTTCTTACCATCTTTTACTTTCAATACACCTGGGCTTTTTGTGTATGTATTCATCATTGAGATTTCATCTGTTTGATCTTTTAACACTTTAAAGCCAATGCTGTATTCACCATCTTTAAGAGCTTTTGGATCAATTGTTGTGTTATTACCTTGGTTGTCGTTTCCACCTTGGTTGTTGTTCCCGCCTTGGTTGTCGTTTCCACCTTGGTTATTGTTTCCGCCTTGGTTATTGTTCCCGCCTTGGTTGTCGTTCCCACCTTGGTTATTGTTTCCGCCTTGGTTATTGTTTCCACCTTGGTTGTCGTTTCCGCCTTGGTTGTCGTTTCCACCTTGGTCGTCTAACGACTTAATGCTATCTTTATCAAATGCAAATTGAATATCATAAAAATGATGATAATTCATTGAATCAATGTCTACTTTTACTTTTGCATTTAATTTTTTCGATAAATCTGCTACTTCTACTTCCACTACGCGTGTATCAGCTTTCGTATCTTCACTTAATACATTCGCATCAACAAACGAACCATTTTTCTCAAATTCAAACTTTGTAATCCATGCACTATTCGTTAATGTAAATGATACATATTTCTTACCATCTTTTACTTTTAACACACCTGGACTTTTCGTATATGTGTTCATCATTGAAAGTTCATCTGTTTGATCTTTTAATGTTTTAAAATTGATGCTGTATTCGCCATCTTTAATTGTTTCAATATTTGGTTTTTTCTCACCATCTGGCTTTTCTACTTCTGGCTTCTTATCACCATCTGGTTTCTTTTCTTCATTCTTAATTGGCTCAAGTTTATCTTGATTAAATAGAAGTTGTACCTCATGCGTTTGTTTATAATTTCTTGATGCCATTTCGATAAATACTTTTGTATTTAGTTTTTTTGATAAATCATCTACTTCGAATTCTACGACTCTTGTATCTTTTTCTTTATCTTCGCTCACTACTTTTGCATCAATAAATGCACCGTTTTTTTCCGTTTGGAAATTTTCAATTAATGAGCTACTTTTTAGTGTTACAATCGCTTTTTTCTTACCATTTTCTACTTTTAATACCGCTGGACTTATCACATTCTCATTCATTCTAGATTCTTCATCTGTCTTATCTTTTAACACTTTAAATGGAATGCTGTACTCACCATCTTTAATTATTTCAACATCTGGTTTTTCTACTTCCGGCTTTTTATCTTCATCCGGTTGTTTCTCTTCATTTTTAATTTGTTCAAGTTTATCTTGCTCAAATAAAAGTTGTACATTATGTGTTTGCTTGTAACCTTGTGATGCCACTTCAATAAATACTTTTGCATTTAGTTTTTTAGATAAATCATTCACTTCAAATTCTACGACTCTTGTATTTTTTTCTGTATCTTCACTCACTACTTTTGCATCAACAAATGCACCATCTTTTTCCGTTTGGAAATTTTTAATTAATGAGCTATTTTTTAACGTTACAATTGCTTTTTTCTTACCATTTTCTACTTTTAATACTCCTGGATTTACCATGTAAGTATTCATCTTAGATTCTTCATCTGTTTGATCTTTTAACACTTTAAATGGAATGCTGTACTCACCATCTTTAATTGTGTTAGAATTTGGTTGTTGATCTGGGTCAGGCTTTTGGTCGGGCTTCTGACTCGGATCCGGATTTTTATTTGGATCTGGCTTATTAGCTGGGTCCTCTTTTTCATTTGGTTGTTCTACATGAATCGGTGTAATACTATTTTGATCAAATGCAATACGCACATCATAGTCATGATGATAATTTAAAAAGTCAATGTCTACTTTTACTTTCGCATTTAATACCTTCTCTACATCGTCCACATCAAATTCTACGACTCTTGTATCTTTTTCTTTATCTTCATTAATTACATTTGTCGCAACAAACTGACCACTTTTTTCGGTTTCAAACTTTGTAATCCATGAACTATGTTCTAACGTAAAGGATACTTTCTTTTTCCCATTCTTCACTTTTAAAGTTCCTGGACTTACAGAGTATTGATTCATCATAGATTCTTCATCTGATGTGTCTTTAAGAACTTTGAAACCGATTGAATATTCACCGTCAGCTAGTTGACTAGCTGCTTGAACCGCAAGGGGTTGTAATGTTGATACGAATGTAAATACCATTAAAAACATCGCAACAACAATTTTAAGATATTTATTCAATGGAATACCGCTCCTTTATTTAGTTTTGACGTACTTTACGAATTAAGAAAACACCTGAAATAAGAAGTAATGCTGCAAATAATCCGATACGTGCTTCATCACTTGTTTTTGGGTTATCTGTTTTTTCAGCTTTCCCACTTTCATTTGTTCCTTTGTTTGCATCTTTGTTTGTTTCTTTGCTCTCTTCCTTCTTCGCTTCTTCTTTTACTTGTGTACCTTTTTTAGTTTGATCTTCATTTTTTGTTACAGTTGCTGCATTATTTTCTCCACCTACAGCCTTTACATTTGCATCAAACGCAAAGCGAATTGTGTAGTTATGGTCATAATTTACATTCGGTACAACAACATGAATTTTTGCAGCTGCTGGTTTAGATAAGTCGTCTATTTTAAACTCTACAGTTCTTTTATCTGCAGATTCATCTTTACTAACAACTTTTGCATCAATAAAGTTTCCGTTCTCTGGTGCTTTAAATTCTGTAATCCAAGCACTATGATTCATCGGAATTTGTACTCTCATCTCACCATTTTTTACAATTAACTTAGCTGGTTTTTCAAAATAATCATTTGCCATTGAAGCTGAATCATTTTCCGCTTTTTGTATTACATAGTTAATATCGTAAGTACCGTCAGCTACATTTGCCGAAGCTTGTCCGAATGGCACTACGAGAAAAGCTAGCATACATACGAACGTCATAATAAAAGCTGGTAATACAGAAAACTTTCTCATGTCCCTTACTGCCTCCCTATTTCTCATTTTTTTGAAAATGATAATTATTCTCAATATATAAGAAAAAAAAATAATCGTTCCATCTCTATTTCATGCCGAATAAAAATATGTAGTTCAAGATAAAATGATTATCATTCTCATTGTAGTTCAAAAAAAATAATCTATCTTCATAACTCCTTATACAAAGAATTATTTATTGAACAAAGATCATTCGGAACTATACTGATTATCATTCTCAATAGTGTTCAAAAAAATAAAACTTCCTCTACTCTACTATTTTATCACCTCTTCTAGCAAAATAATATAGTCACAGACAAGTCCTTCTCTTCTTTCCCTCTCTTTCCTTCCAATATTTCCATAACTAAATCAATCTTAGCTTAATGACATTTTTTTTGTCAACTATATTATATGTATTTTTTAAATATCTAAATTTCCATACATAGCAGTTTTTCTACAAAATAAGAGGCTTTCTTTGAAAGAAAGCCTCTTATTTTTATTTTTCTACAGCAATTTCCTGCTTTTGAAACTTAGAAACTATATATCCAATCACTATACCTATCATACCTGGAACTAACCAGCCAATCCCTACACTGTATAATGGAATCTTATCTAAAATAGGTGCTAATGCTGCAATTTGCAGATTTGCATTGTGCAATCCATCAAAGAAGCTAATCGCAAATGCCCCTACAATACCGCCTACATACATTGCTAATGGAAGACGAACGTAATTTTCAACGAGTGATAATACGATAAGTACGATACCAATTGGATAAATTGCAATTAGAATTGGTAATGCCAATGCGTTTAACTGAGTTAAACCAAGATTTGCTACCATAAATGCTAATACACAGAAAATGAAAATGACTTTTTGATAAGAAAGCTTCGGTAATAACGAAGAGAAGTATTCCCCACAAGCTGCAACAATACCTACAGAAGTTGTTAAACATGCTGCTGTAATTGCGATGCCAAGTAATAATGTTCCGTAGCTACCAAATAAATGATTCACGACATTTGTTAAAATAATTCCCCCGTTTGCTCCCATTCCAAGTGACACACTAGAAGCTCCAAGGTAAGCAAGTGCTAAGTAAACTAATAGTAAACCAAGTGCTGCAATAAATCCTGCAAAGATTGTTACTTTCGCAATACTGTTCTTATTTGTAATACCTTTTGCTTTTAAAGCATTAATGACAACATTTCCGAAAACAAGTGCTGCAAGTCCATCTAAAGTTAAATATCCATCAATAAAACCTTTAAAGAGCGGGGCACTATATGCTTCTGTCGGTGCACCAAACTCTCCCATTGGCGTCATAATTGCTTTCGCTACAATACTTGCAATAACAGCTAATAAAATTGGTGTTAATACTTTACCAATACGCCCTACTAATTTCGAAGGGTTTAAAGCTAAATAGAACGTTACCGCAAAGAAAATAAATGTAAAGATGACAAGTGGATAAGCCTGACCAGCTACCTCACTTGGTAAAAATGGCGCAATGCTCATTTCATAAGCAACAGTCCCTGTACGTGGCACACTAACAAATACGCCTAAACATAAATAAATTGCAGTAATGAAAATTAGCGCGAATACAGGATGTACACGTCCTGCTAACTCATTAATATCTCCCTTTAGAGCTATAACAATAACTCCTAATAAAGGCAGTCCTACACCTGTTACGATAAAGCCAAATAACGCGATCCATACATCTGTTCCAGCACCTTGTCCTAACGCTGGTGGGAAAATCATATTACCGGCACCGAAAAACAGTGCAAATAACATTAAGCTTATTGCAAACATCTCAGAAAACTTTAAAGATGATTTCATTTCTACTACCTCCTAATTATTCTATTGACAAAATATTCTGAATAAAAATCCGTCACATATCCTCTTTCAAGCATACTTCCCCATAAAAGAACGCAAAAAACACCCGTCCCTAACAAAGGGACGAGTGTTGAAATCGTGGTTCCACCCTTATTCTAATAAAATGAATTTATAACGAAATAAGCTCATTTTATAGCTCGTGTAAATTGATAACGGTTTTATCCGCCAAGAATTACAATGCATCATGCAGTTCACTCTTGAAGTTTAGAGGTGGTAAGTTTGTCTTTCCATATTAGGAAGCTCACAGCCTAAGGCTTCCCTCTCTGAGAATCGTCAAAAACAACTCATGTCCTCATCATTACTTTTATAAAATATCTTGTCGAAACTTGTTGTTTTTTATTATATGGTCTATTTTTTAAAAAATCAATAGTTTTATTTTTTCTGACAAAAAATATAGGGAGAAAACATTTCTCCCTATATTTGCCCCATCAATATTTCTAATTCTTCAGCTGTAATGTTCCGCCATTTTCCGGTTTCAAGTTCATTTAGCTCTATATTCATAATGCGAACTCGCTTCAACTTTGTTACTGTATACCCGAAAGCACGACTCATTCTACGAATTTGTCTATTCATTCCTTGTGTTAAAACGATGCGAAATGTAGATTGGTCAACTCTCGTCACTTTACATGGTTTCGTCATCCCATCTTTAATCTTTACACCGCTGGACATCATATCAATAAACCAATCTGTAAAAGGTTTATCGACTGTGACAACATATTCTTTCTCGTGCTCATGATCACCGTGCAAAATTTTATTTGCAATGGCACCGTCATTCGTTAATAAAATGAGTCCTTCTGATGCTTTATCTAACCGTCCAACAGGAAAGATTCGTTCTGGGTAATTGATGTAATCAATAATATTATCTTCAATATGATCCGCTGCTGTACAAGTAATTCCGACTGGTTTATGGAAGGCAATATACACCTTTTCTTTCTCTTCTTTTTCAATAACCTGTCCATCAATCGTTACAACATCACCATCGCTCACGATTGTACCGTGCGTACATATTTCACCGTTAATACAGGCGCGTCCTGCTTTGATTAGACGGTCTGTTTCGCGTCTTGAGCAGGATTGTGCTTCGCTTATGTATTGGTTGATTTTCATGTTTTATTCCTTTTCTTATAGATTAAAAGCGTCAATCCATGGCAATTTCATTATGCCAAGATTGACGCTCCTTCACTTCGCAAAAACAACTAAATAAATAACCCCAATCACCAAAAATATTCCACAACAAGCTAACAATACTTTTGCGAGTTTGTCCATAAACATATAATGGTTTCCCCTTTTGTTTGGTTGTTTGCTATTTCAATTCGACAACTGTTACGCCTAGGCCTCCCTCGCCCATGTCACCGTAGCGGTAGGTTTTCACGCCGCGATGTTTCTTCAAGTAATCTTGTACACCTTGGCGAAGCGCTCCTGTTCCTTTACCGTGAATAATTGATACACGAGGATAGCTTGCAAGCTGTGCATCGTCTAAATATTTTTCAACGCGCATCATTGCATCTTCATAACGTTCGCCGCGAAGATCAAGCTCTAACGACACGTGATAATCTCTACCCTTCACACTTGCGACTGCTTTTTTCTCAGTTTGCTTCGGTGTATTAATGTATTCCATATTGGATTCTTTCACTTTCATCTTCAGAATACCAATTTGTACGCTCCACTCTGTATCACTTACTTTTTCAAGCAATTGACCTTTTTGACCGAACGTTAACACTTTTACTTCATCACCTGGTCGTAATTGTTGTTTCGGCGCTGTATTTTTCACATGTACTTTTTGTTTCTTCACAAGCTCTGGCGCTGCCCCTTCTAGACGGCTCTTCGCTTCAATAAGCTCATGGTCTTTCACATTTACAAGCTGTGCTTTACGCAATTGACGAAGTTCATGAATAATGCCTTCTGCTTCTTTCTTCGCAGCTTCGACTTTTTCTTCCCCTTCTTTTTGCACTTTTAATAATTTTTCATCGCGCTCATCGTTAAATTCAATAATTTGACGCTGTAATTCACGATGAAGTTTTTCTGATTGCTTACGATGTTCTTCCGCTTCTTTTCGTTCGCGCTCTGCACTTTTTTGGCTTTCTTCTAGCTTTGCAATCATATTTTCGATTTTGTTCGTATCTGTACTAATTTGGTTACGAGCGCGATTAATTACGCGATCTGACAAACCAAGACGCTTCGAAATTTCAAAGGCATTACTACGTCCTGGTACACCGATTAATAATTTGTACGTTGGGCTTAATGTATTCACATCGAACTCAACGCTCGCATTAATAACTTGCTCACGATTGTATCCATATGCTTTTAATTCTGGGTAATGCGTTGTTGCAACAACGCGCGCACCGCGGTTACATACTTCATCTAAAATTGAAATTGCTAGTGCAGCCCCTTCTTGCGGGTCTGTTCCAGCACCTAATTCATCGAATAAAACTAAGCTTTCGAAATCAGCTTTTTCTAAAATATCTACAATGTTCACCATATGTGAGGAGAACGTACTTAAACTTTGTTCAATCGATTGTTCATCACCGATATCAGCAAAGATATTTTTAAATACACAAATCTCTGATTCGTCCATTACTGGAATGTGCAGACCAGATTGTGCCATTAAGACACAAATACCGACTGTTTTCAGTGTAACTGTTTTACCACCTGTATTCGGTCCTGTAATAACAATTGTTGTAAAGTCTTTACCAAGCATAATGTTATTTGGCACGATAATTTCCGGATCGATAAGCGGATGGCGTGCTTGTTTTAAATCCATGTAGCGTTCATTATTTACGATTGGCTTCGTCGCTTTAATTCGCTTCGCATAAAGAGCTTTTGCAAAAATAAAGTCAAGATTTGCAACTACTTCTACGTTTGATAGAACGATATCAGCTTCCACTGCTACTTCTTCCGTTAACATCATTAAAATGCGTTCTACTTCTTGTTTTTCTTTCACACGTGCTTCTTGAAGCGCATTATTTAATTCCACGATTACTTGCGGTTCTATAAATAACGTTTGTCCAGAAGCAGATTGATCGTGAACAATACCACCATATACGCCGCGGTATTCTTGTTTTACCGGGATTACGTAGCGTTCGTTACGAATCGTTACAATTGCGTCTGATAACATTTTTTGCGCGTTTGAAGAACGCGTCATGTTTTCTAATTTCTCACGAATACGGCTTTCCGCAGTACGAATTTGGTTACGAATACCACGCAATTTGTCACTTGCGCTATCGACTACTTCACCGCCGTCACCGATACAGTTTGTAATTTTCTTTTCTAAATCATATAAAGATACAATTTGCGCGACATGTGTTTCTAAAATTGGAAGTTCAACACCATTATCAATCATATCGTCAATGAAGCGTTTCATTTGGCGACTACCATACATCGTACTTGCGATTTCAATTAATTCATGAGGACTTAACATACTTCCAATTTTCGCACGCTTAATATTTGAACGAATATCAGAAATCCCTCCAAGTGGTACATGTCCTTTTAAACGGATAACTTTTGCTGCCTCATCCGTTGTTTCTTGCAGTTCCACAATTTCTTCAAAATCTGTGCTTGGCACTAAATTCTTCACTTTATCACGACCAAGTGAAGATGCTGTATGTTCAAGTAATTGTTCTTTTACTTTATTGTATTCTAATACACGCAACGTTCTTTCTAACATGTTGCAGGTCCCCCTTGTGTTACTTATTACGTTTAATATAGTCTAATAAACGTTCAATATCCCATGTGTTAATCACGTTATCTTTTTGAATCCAACCTTTACGTGCTGCCGCTACACCTGTTTCCATATCTTCTAACATTTCAAGTGTATGAGCATCCGTATTAATCGCTACTTTTACACCAGCATCTTGTGCTTGTTTTAATAATTTCGCACTTAAATCTAGACGGTTTGGATTTGCATTTAATTCTAAAACTGTATTTGTTTCTTTTGCGAGCTGGATTAATAAATCTGTATCTACATCGTAACCCTCGCGGCGCCCAAGAAGACGTCCTGTCGGATGAGCAATCATCGTGACATGCTCATTCTCAAGTGCAGTGCGAAGACGTTTCATAATCGTTTCACGGTCTTGTGAGAAGCTAGAATGAATCGCTCCAATAACATAATCTAGTTCTGCTAATACTTCATCTTCAAAATCAAGTGTCGCATCTGGTAAAATGTCCATTTCAATCCCGCGCAAAATTGTAATGTCTGGATACTTTTCATTCATACGTTCAATTTCTTTCGCTTGTTCACGCAGACGCTCTTTCGTTAAACCGTTCGCTACTTTCAAGTATTGCGAGTGATCAGTAATTGCCATAAATTTATACCCACGAGCACGACATGCTTGTACCATTTCCTCAATTGAAAAAGCACCGTCACTCCATGTTGTATGCATATGTAAATCACCTTGTATATCAGAGAACTGAATTAAGTTCGGATACTCTTTAATTAATTCAATTTCTTTTCCATCTTCACGCACTTCTGGTGGGATGAATGGAAGGCCAAAGTGGGCGAAGAATGCTTCTTCTGTTTCGAATGTTTTCACTTCACCTGTCTCTAAGATTTCCACACCATATTCACTAATTTTCTCGCCTCTATCTTTCGCGATTTGGCGCATTTTTACGTTATGGTCTTTTGATCCTGTGAAATGGTGAAGCGTTGTAATAAACTCTTCTGGTTTTACAAGACGGAAATCAATTGAAATATCATATTCATATTGAAGACGAACAGATACCTTCGTATCCCCGCTCGCAATCACTTCAATCATATTATCAAATTGTAGTAAATGTTCACGTACTACTGCTGGCTCTGTCGTTGCAATGATGAAATCTAAGTCCTTCACTGTCTCACGAACACGGCGCAAACTACCAGCGCGTGAGAAGCGAATTACTTCAGCAACATTCGACAATTTCTCCTCTATTTCCCCGGCAATAGGCAATACCATCGCAATTGGTAAACGCTCTGGACGAGAGCCTACTTGATCAATTGCTTCTAATATTTTCTCTTCTGTTTTCTTACCGAATCCCGCTAAAGCTTGTACTTTATTTTCTTCACAGGCTTTTTGCAATGTTTCCATATCAATAACACCAAGCTCTTTATACAACTTCGCTACTTTTTTGCCACCAAGCCCTGGTAATTTTAATAACGGTAATAAGCTGCTCGGTACTTCTTTTTCAAGCTCCTGTAATACTTCAGATGTTCCCGATTCTATATATTCTTGAATAACAGCCGCTGTTCCTTTTCCGATGCCTGGAATCTTTGTAAAATCTTCAATTTCAGAAAGACTGCGATCGTCGCTTTCTAGCGCTGCTGCCGCTTTACGAAATGCTGATATTTTAAATGGATTTGCACCCTTTAACTCCATAAAAAGGCCGATTGTCTCTAATAATTTAATAACTTGTTTTTTATTTATTTTCATGATTCTCCCGCCTTTCGTTCATAGAAAAAAACTCCTCTTTCTGAAAAAAGAGAAGTTATACTCTGCTACCTGTCTGCCATAGTTCCTTCACCTTTTCAGAAAGAATCGGTGTATCGTCTACAATTATTTTGCTAATTGATGATTTTTGTAATGGTGTTTGTATTTGTTCAATTGGAAGAATTGATCCAACAATAATTAAGACAAACAGAATGATATACACTTCTAAAAAGCCAAGAAGTGCCCCAGCAACCGCATTGACTTGCTTTAAAACTGGGATTTCTGCAAACATATTCAGTAAATTACCAAGTAGTGAAAGTGCGATTTTTGTAATAATAAATAATACAATAAACGCAATTGCTTGATAGAAGACACCCTCAATATTATTCGCATCTATCCATTCGGGAACAGACACATTCTTATCAAATGGATACGGAATAATTTTCGCAAGTGCTGGCGCTAAATCTTTACAGTACCAGTATGCAACGAGGTATGCGATAATAAAGCTTGTTAACTTTACAAGTTGCAAAATAAATCCTCTGCGTAAACCGAGGAAAAATCCCATAACAAGCAATAAAATGATAATAATATCAATCATGTTATTCAATTCCTTTTTGTGTCATACTTTCTTTCAATTTCTCATGTTCTTCTTTTAATTTTATGTAATCGTGTATGACGTTTACCGCCGTCAATACCGCTAGTCTACTCGTATCAAGCGAAGGATTCTTGGCATTGAGTTCGCGCATTTTATCATCCACAATCGCTGCTACCATGCGGATATGACTTGTACTTTCATCGCCAACAACTGAATATTGTTGACCATATATTTCTACATTAATTCGACTTTTATTTCCCTTTTGTTGTGACAACTCACCGGCCTCCAATCACGTACAGAATCCTAAAGTTTATCATACCATGAACCATCATAATATGGAAACAGAAAGAACAATCCGATATGATAAAAATAACAATATTAAAAAAGGAGCGACCATTTTGTCAAATTCTATCGTAATACAGACAAGTTCTAGTGCAATTGAAGACATGAAACAACAGTATAAACAAGCGCTTAGCCCGAAAATTCCGCAAGGCGGTGTCTTCATGGCAAAGGTACCATCTTGCACGATTACAGCATATAAATCAGGCAAAGTAATGTTCCAAGGGGGCCGTGCCGAAGCAGAGGCCGCTCGTTGGCAAACTGTCTCTCAAACACCAAAATCAGCTGTAAAAAAATCGGCCAATTCGCACCAATATGCACCACCTTCTTCTATTGGCACAATGTCGATTTTAGGGTCCGATGAAGTAGGTACTGGAGATTTCTTTGGACCGATGACAGTTGTTGCTGTATATGTGGATGCAAAGCAAATTCCACTTTTAAAAGAACTTGGTGTAAAAGACTCCAAAAACTTAAACGATGCTCAAATTACTGAAATTGCAAAACAACTCCTTCACGTTGTTCCTTATAGCTCTCTCGTTCTTCATAATGAAAAATATAATGAGCTATTTGATAAAGGAAACAACCAAGGTAAACTGAAAGCTTTACTACACAATAAAGCCATCACAAACTTATTAGCAAAAATCGCACCTACAAAACCAGAAGGTATCTTAATCGATCAATTTACACAACCTGATACATACTATAAATATTTAGCGAAACAAAAACAGGTACAGCGTGAAAACGTTTATTTCGCTACAAAAGGCGAAAGTGTCCATTTAGCAGTAGCTGCTGCTTCTATTTTAGCTCGTTACTCATTCGTAAAACAGTTTGACGAACTAAGCAAAAAAGCTGGTATGCCACTTCCAAAAGGTGCTGGTAAACAAGTTGATATCGCTGCTGCTAAATTAATTCAAAAGCTTGGTAAAGAACGATTGCCTGAATTTGTAAAACTGCATTTTGCTAATACGGAAAAGGCGTTTCGTTTGTTGAAAAGATAACTACTTTTTAGTATCGACAGGATATGGATGAACTAAACAAGGCGAAAAGAATTGAATTCTTTTCGCCTTGTTTGAATGAAAAATGGGTAAATAGGATCTCACACGTTCCTATTTTCGTCGCATATCAATATATTTCAATTTCAGCCGATATACATTCATTTACTATTCACCTAAAAAAGAGAGTCTCCATGACTCCCTTTTTATGTTTAACTTCGCTTCTGCTTCTTATTTGATGAAGGTACTTTATGAGAACCCGTTTCATGCGTAGTTGTTCCTTGTCCTTCCACCTCTGGAGAACCTAGGCTTGATCTAGAATGATCTGTTTTCACTTTTTTACTCATTGCACTCACCCCCAAGCTTACTTTTTACTTAAGGGTAAAAAACTATTCAACATAACAATCTGAACAGACACTCGCTACTCTTTTACTCTCGTGTCTGTTTTTCACTAATGTCCCATAGACGTTTTGCGGCATCCTTATCCAAGGCGGCTTCAGACGTTTTTCCTATTTGCTTATCGGCATAGTAACAGCCACTATGGTCAATGAATCGATTTGATTCTGCTAGCCATATTAAAGTTTCAGCACCTTCCTCGGGTGTACGAGAGAAAGGTTTCATTGCTGCCATAGTTAAGCGAGCAACCAGACCATTGTCCTGGTTAAAATTCGTATCCACTAGCCCCGGGTCAAAGCTATAAGCACTAACACCCGTTCCCTCCAACCGCTGTGCCAATTCAGAGGTGAATAAAATGTTAGCTAGTTTTGTTTGCGCATAACGCATTGTAGGACCGCCCATGAACTTCTTAACACCGAGATAAAGTTGTTCTGCATCTAGATCACCGAAATCAATTCCCTTTTTAGCCATTTTGTGACCGTGAGATGCAGTGGTAATGACACGAGCAGGAGCACTTTCTTTTAAACGCTCCAACAACAAATTAGTGAGTAAGAATGGACCTAAATGGTTTACCGCCCAGGTCATCTCCAAACCGTCCTCCGTAAGCTTCCTTGTTTGAAATAAAGCACCAGCATTATTCACTAATATATCTATTCTCGGACACCTTTCCAAAATATCAGTAGCTACCCGGCGTATAGATTGTTGGGAAGCCATATCAGCTAAAAATAGATCTATCATCGCATCCCCATTCGTTACATCCTTAATTTGAGCAATAGCAGCATTCGCTTTTTCCTCGTTACGTGCAATGATTCCTAGTTTGGCACCGCGCTCTGCAAATGCCTTAGCTGCCGCTAATCCAATACCACTTGTTGCACCAGTAATCACCACATACTTGTCATGCAGTGTCCACTTTGTATGACTTGGAATCTCCCCCATCGAGCCAAAACCCCTTTCCCTTGCCCATAAATATTTCATTCGTTTTACTATATGTGAGATACGAACGAACCTATGAACAACATTTTTCCAAACAAAAAAAGCGAGAGCAGTTGCTCTCGCTTTTTTTGTTTTTAGAATTCAGAAGAACCTGGAGTTCTTGGGAATGGAATTACGTCACGGATGTTAGCCATACCAGTGATGTACATTAGGAAGCGCTCGAAACCTAGACCGAATCCAGCGTGTTTTGTACCGCCGTATTTTCTAAGTTCTAAGTACCACCAGTAGTCTTCTTCGTTCATACCTAATTCTTTAATTCTGTCTACTAAAACGTCCATTCTTTCTTCACGTTGGCTACCACCGATTAATTCACCGATGCCAGGAACTAGAAGGTCAGTAGCAGCTACTGTTTTACCATCTTCGTTCATACGCATGTAGAATGCTTTAATATCTTTCGGATAGTCAGTTACGAATACAGGGCGTTTGAAGATTTCTTCTGATAAGAATCTTTCGTGCTCTGTTTGTAAGTCAATACCCCATTCTACTGGGTATTTGAATTCAGCACCTGATTCTTGAAGCACTTTAATTGCTTCTGTGTATGTGATACGACCGAAGTCAGAGTTGATTACGTTGTTCATGCGCTCTAGAACTGTTTTATCAACGAAACTGTTGAAGAAATCCATTTCTTCTGGTGCATGCTCTAGTACGTATTTCATTGCATATTTCAGCATATCTTCTGTAAGATCCATTACATCGCCTAATTCAGCGAATGCAATCTCAGGCTCAACCATCCAGAACTCAGCTGCGTGACGAGTTGTGTTTGAGTTTTCTGCACGGAATGTAGGTCCGAATGTGTACACATCACGGAACGCTAATGCATAAGCTTCAGCATTCAGCTGTCCACTTACTGTTAAGTTCGTTTCTTTGCCGAAGAAGTCTTTTGATTCATCAACTTGTCCGTCTTCACCTTTTGGTACGTTGTTTAAATCTTGCGTTGTTACGCGGAACATTTCACCTGCACCTTCTGTATCACTACCAGTGATAATCGGTGTGTGAACATGTACAAATCCACGCTCTTGGAAGAATTGGTGAATTGCAAATGCTGCGATAGAACGCACGCGGAATGTTGCTGAGAATGCATTTGTTCTTGGACGTAAGTGAGCGATTGTACGTAAGTATTCAAACGTGTGACGCTTCTTTTGAAGTGGGTAATCAGAATCTGATAAGCCCTCGATATCAATTTTTTCTGCTTTAATTTCAAATGGTTGCTTCGCTCCAGGTGTTGCAATTACTTTACCTTCTACTTTAACTGAAGAGCTTAGTGGAAGCTTTGCAATTTCTTTGAAGTTCTCTAATTCTGTATCGAAAACGATTTGAACACCTTTGAAGAAGCTACCGTCGTTTAATTCGATGAAACCAAATGCTTTTGAATCACGTAAGTTACGAATCCAACCCGATACTTGTACTGTTTGATCTGCGTATTTATCTGTATCTCTATACAGACTTTTTACTAATGTGTTTTCCATAGTAAAATTCTCCTTTGCTGATATATTTAAATACAAAAAAACCTTTCATCCATAAAGGGACGAAAGGTTAAACTTCGCGGTACCACCCAATTTGTCATAAAGACCAACTTTAACTCGTATGTAATACATACTTCCCGGTTTGTAACAGGCCGGATTCCCGTCTAAGTCTACTCTTGAATACAAGTTTCAATTTCGGTTAGCAACTCCAAGGTGTTCTTCACATATACCGCCTCATCAGGCTCTCACCGTCCCTGACTCGCTTTGGATTATAGTATATACTACTTTTCCTTATCATCGTCTTTCGTTTTGTTAAACTAAAATTAATGTACTACATTCGAGGGAAAGATGCAAGATGCCTTGATATATATCAGCGATTTTTATAATTTATCGACCACAACTTCAAATTTATCGGCGATTCGACATAGAATATCGACTTACCGGCATCTTTCAACAACCATTCTAATAAAAAAACTGCCGGGAAAATTCCGGCAGCTGTTTTTATCCCGCATTAACGGGCAGTAAAACTCCCACCTCAAACTTTTGCTGTAGCAAAGGAGCTAGGTGGAAGATTAACTGCCTGTAAAAGCCCGATTGGTGTGGGCTAATAATCAGAGGGGATGACTCCCCTCTGATTAAAGTTTCACTTTATTACTTACGTAACTCCGCACCAAATTTTTCTTCTACCGCTGTTAATACACGGCTATGTGCTTCTGTTACTTCTTCGTCTGTTAATGTACGTTCTGCATCGAAGTAGTTCATAGAGAATGCAAGTGATTTCTTGCCTTCTTCCATTTTTTCACCTTCGTATAAGTCGAATAGTGTTACTTCTTTTAGAAGTTCTCCGCCAGCTTCAGCAATTACTTGCTTCATTTCACCAGCTTTTGTATTTGTTGTTACGACAACAGCCATATCACGTGTCATAGATGGGAAACGTGGAATTGCTGAGTAGTAAGTTTCCTCGGCGTCTGCACCGAATACTTTTGCAAGAGATAATTCGAATACGAATGTATTTTTCACATCTAATTGTTTTTCTGTTTCCGGGTGCAGTTGACCGATGAATCCGATTGCTTCACCATCTAATACGATGTCAGCTGTACGGCCTGGGTGCATACCTTCACGTTTTGCTGGTGCATAAGTGATTTGGTTTGCAACGCCCAGTACGTCGAATAATCCTTCTAATACACCTTTAACAACGAAGAAGTCTACAACTTTCTTCTCACCTTGCCATGCATGGTGAAGAGCAAGACCTGTCATAACACCTGCAAGATGTTGTTCTTCTTTCGGAAGTTCTCCTGCCTCTGTTGGTAAGAAGATAGAACCTACTTCATATAATGCAACGCTGTCGTTTTTACGTGCAACATTGTATGAAACTGCTTCTAACAATTGTGGCACTAAGCTTAAACGAAGTTGGCTACGCTCTTCGCTCATTGGAAGCGCAAGATTGACAGGGGCTTTTTCGTTCGGCTCAACCATATATTGTTTCGCTTTGTCAGCACTTGTTAATGAATATGTGATTGCTTCATATAAACCAGCACCTTCTAAGAAGCGGCGTACTTTACGACGTTTCGTTTGCGCTGATGTTAATTTACCACGTGTCATCGTTCCAGCAGGTAATGTAACTGGAATGTGATCATAACCGTACAGACGACCTACTTCTTCTACTAAGTCTTCTGAAATTGTAATGTCAGGACGACGTGCTGGTACATTCACATGGAATGTTCCTTCTACTTCTGTGAATGGGAATTTTAAGTTTGTGAACATTGTACCCATTTCACTCGCAGAAATATCTGTACCTAATACACGGTTTACTTTCTCAGCTGTAACAGATACTGTACGTTCTTGTACTTGTAAGTTATCAGCTTCTACTACACCTTCAAGTGCTTCTCCGCCAGCGTATTTTGCCATTAAAGCAGCTGCGTGTTGAATTGCTTCAAATGTACGTGTTGGGTCGATTCCTTTTTCAAAACGTGCACTTGATTCGCTACGAAGACCTAAGTCTTTTGATGTACGGCGCACTGTTTGACCTGCAAAGTATGCAGACTCAATTAGAACGTTTACTGTCTCGCTATCAACTTCAGAATCCGCTCCGCCCATTACACCAGCAACAGCTAATGCTTTTTCACCGTTTGTAATAACAAGGTGGTGGCTTTGTAACGTACGTTCTTGAGCATCTAATGTTTGAATCTTTTCGTCTTCTTTAGCTAGGCGAACAACGATTTCTTTTGAACCTAATTTATCGTAATCGAATGCATGTAACGGCTGACCGTATTCCATTAAAATGTAGTTTGTAATATCAACTACGTTGCTAATTGGACGAATGCCAGCTGCCATAAGGCGAGTTTGCATCCACATTGGTGATGGACCAATCTTTACGTTCTTCACCATTTTTGCAATATATAACGGATTTTCTTCTTTCGCTTCTACACTTACAGAAATGTAATCAGATGTTTTTTCTTCTGTTTCTTGTAAGTTGATAGCTGGAAGTTTCACTTCACGACCATAAATAGCAGCGACTTCATATGCAACACCTAACATGTTTAAGCAATCTGCACGGTTTGGTGTTAAACCAAGCTCAAGTACTTCATCATGTAAATTTAAAATTTCAAGTGCATCTGCACCAACTTCAGCATCACTTGGGAAGATGAAGATACCGTCTGCATATTCTTTCGCAACGAGTTTCCCATCAATACCAAGCTCTTGAAGAGCACAAACCATACCGTGAGAAGCTTCCCCGCGTAGTTTTGCTTTTTTAATTTTGAAGTTACCAGGAAGTACAGCGCCAACTTTTGCAACTGGTACTTTTAAACCTTTTGCAATGTTAGCAGCACCACAAATAATTTGAACTGGCTCTTCTTCACCGATGTCGATTAAGCATTTGTTTAATTTATCAGCTTCTGGGTGTTTTTCACATTCTAATACGTGACCAACTACAACACCTTTTACACCTTTATTTAATAATTCAACACCTTCTACTTCAATACCACTTTTCGTGATTTTGTCTGCTAGTTCTTGTGCTGTTACATCTTTAATATCTACATACTCTTGTAACCAACGATATGATACGAACATATTTATCCTCTCCTTCCCTTACGCTCGTTTGAATTGTTGTAAGAAACGTACATCATTTGTATAGAAATGACGAATGTCGTCTACGCCGTATTTCAACATTGCGATACGCTCTGCGCCCATACCGAATGCGAAACCTTGATATTCTTTTGAATCATAACCAGCCATTTCAAGTACGTTCGGATGAACCATACCTGCGCCTAAAATTTCAATCCAGCCAGTCCCTTTACAAGTACCGCAACCTTTACCGTGACACATCATACAAGAAATATCCATCTCTACAGATGGCTCTGTGAATGGGAAGAAACTTGGACGAAGACGGATTTCACGATCTTCACCGAACATCTTCTTCACGAAAACTTGCAGTGTACCTTTTAAGTCACTCATGCGAATGTTTTTATCAATTACAAGACCTTCAATTTGCATGAATTGGTGTGAATGCGTCGCATCATCGTCATCGCGGCGATACACTTTACCAGGACAAATAATTTTGATTGGGCCTTTTTCTTTGTTATTTTCCATCGTACGTGCTTGCACAGAAGATGTATGCGTACGTAGTAACGTTTCTTCTGTAATGTAGAATGTATCTTGCATATCACGCGCTGGGTGATCTTTCGGTAAGTTTAATGCTTCGAAGTTGTAGTAGTCTTTTTCTACTTCTGTTCCTTCAGCTACTTCATAACCCATACCGATGAATACATCTTCAATTTGTTCAACAACTGATGTTAACGGATGGTGACAACCTGTTTCAACAGGACGACCTGGCAGTGTAACATCAATTGTTTCAGTAGCTAATTTTGCTTCGATTACTGCTTTTTCTAAGTTGCTAATTTTGTCTTCTAGACGCGTTTGAATCGCTTCACGTACTTCATTTACTAATGCTCCCATACGTGGACGCTCTTCTGCTGATAATTTTCCCATGCCGCGTAATACTTCTGTAATTGGGCCTTTTTTTCCTAAATACGCTACGCGTACGTCGTTTAAGCCCTTTAGCTCTTTCGCTTCTTCAATAAGCTCTAACGCTTTTTGCTTTAGCTCTTTTAAACGTGCTTCCATTTGGAACCCTCCTAATTTTAAAAATAAAAAAACCTCGCTCCCAAAAAGGGACGAGGTAAATTCGCGGTACCACCCTAAATTGACAGAACAAGTCTGCCCACTCATTAGTTATAACGATCAATTCTGACCGGAACGCCTTTACATATAAATGGTCCTGGCGCCAACTCCAGAGGTGAATTCACTTCCATCTACCATAAGAATGCTTTCAGTCTACGGCACTCTCTCCCTATATGGCGATTTTGTAAGCTACTCTTCTCTATCAACGTTTTTCGTTATTTAACTTTTATTGTATGTTCATTACAAACATATACTTCAACTTATTATAAGAAGTTTTTTATTTGTTCGCAACTGGGCTTTGTAAATAATAAGTTAAAATCCCTGCTGCAACCGCAACATTTAATGATTCTGCCCCGCCGTAAATCGGAATATACAAGTTTTGATCACTTTTCGCAAGAATTTCTTGGCGTACGCCGCTTCCTTCATTTCCTACAATTAATGCAAAACTTCCAGCCGGGGTTACTTCACCAAATGGAACTCCATTTTCAAGAGCTGTTCCATATACAGGGACGTTATTTTCTTTTAACTTGTCTACCCATTCTTCTAAGTTCCCTTTTACAACCGGTAAGTGGAAAATAGAACCTTGTGTAGATCGTAGTACTTTACTATTATAAACATCAACGCACCCTTCTCCAAGCACAACGGCATGAATACCAGCTGCATCAGCTGTACGAATAATCGTTCCCAAATTACCTGGGTCTTGAAGGCCGTCTAATAAAAGAAATTTCCCATCAGTAAGAGCTACTTCTTTCTCATGTTTCTCACAAACAGCAAATACACCTTGCGTTGTTTCTGTTTCGCGAAGTACTTTTACAATTGCTTCAGGCACGATATACATTTCAACATCATTAACTGTCCAATCTTTCGGTAAGTCCGTCTGATCCGAAGCGATAAGTTCTGTTACAACTCCTGCCTTTAAAGCTTCCTCTACTAAGTGGAACCCTTCAACAAAGAACAACCCTTGCTTATCGCGTTCTTTTTTCGTTTGCAGCTTTTTCCACTGCTTCACACGCGGATTTTGTACTGAATCAATGTTTTTCATAATATGTAATTCCCTCTCTTCTTGTCTTATCATTATAGCCTATTTTTCATACATATTTACATAAAAAAGAACAAAAACTAACGTCAGTTTCAATTCTGAAGAAGAGGTGAAAGTGATGAATTTTAATCTACGCGGCGCTGTGTTAGCGAATGTATCTGGAAATTCACAAGATCAATTACAAGAAACGATTGTCGATGCAATTCAAAGCGGTGAAGAAAAAATGCTTCCAGGTCTTGGTGTTTTATTCGAAGTCATTTGGAAAAATGCTGATGAAAATGAAAAACACGAAATGTTAGGAACACTGGAGCAAGGATTAAAAAAATAAGCAATAAAAGGTCACCTTAGAAAAAACTAGGGTGATCTTTTATGTCTATAAAATTTTTCTTCTCCTAAACATTTCTACTTTACTAACGCTACTTGATGGAGTACAATGTTCAAAATACATTTAAACCGATCGATTTTCTTCATATACACCATTAGATAAAGTGAAACTTTAATCAGTGGGGTTTTGTCCATCCCCACTGATTATTAGTTGAACCAATCGGGCTTTTACGGGCAGTCAATCTCCTACCTAACTTCCTCGCATTCGCCAAATTTTGAGGTGGGAGTCTTACTGCCCGTTAAATCGGGATAAAAGGAGTGAATGTTTTATGCACCGTATTACGCTTGAACAAATTTTCAAACATCACATTACACAAAAATACGTAAACCGTTCTGGAATGGTCCACGCGATTGCTGTCGCTTACCATGCGTTTCACTTAGCTAAAAAGTATCACGCCTCAGTCGATGCTGCGACAAAGGCTGGCTTCCTTCATGATATCGGACATCACACATGGTACAGTGAGGGAGAATGGGACTATGACTTGTATAAAAAGAATGATATACATGCGATTAAAGGAGCAGAAAGAGCTCATAAGTTATTAATCCGATTAGGAGAACATCCGAAGCAAGCAAAAGAAATTTCTGTTGCAATTCTATTGCACACTGATTCTTTCTTAGTAGAACAAACACTTGAGAGAACTCCACTTCAAAACATTATTAAATGGGCAGATGAAGCAGACGAAGAGCCAGGCGGAGCACACCATTACCGAACTATTTCTTATGAAAAAGCACTAAAAGCAATGCAGCAGTTAGATCGATTGGTAGAGCGTGAATTGCAAATAGAGCAATCGAAATCGAATAACAAAACAGAACATAGTTATCAATGAGAAAGAGGCATCACTACAGAGTGATACCTCTTTTATTATTTTTACTAATCATGTAACAAGAAGTGCAATTTTAAAAATTCTAACTTTGTATGTAATATTTGAGCATAACATTATAAATAATAATACCTTATAATTACATATAAGAATATAAAAGAGGTGATTTTATACATGCAATCCACTACACAACTTCCATATGAACAGAAACACTCCATGTCATGGGGGCAATTTATTAGCTCTGTCTTATTTGCTTTTTTTGGAACCGGACTTATCACTTTATTTCTAGCATTACCTTTAATGATTTATACAGCTGGTCTCACAAATAAAAAGCAAATAGCCTTATATGATTCTATTGCAAATACTACAAGTATCGCATTGCAACTAGGGATTTTATTGTTCTTCATTTTTAAATACGAACCTGCAAAAAGACTATTACTAGAGGCATTTAACTTTAGGGCACTCAAAGAATGGCGTACATACATATACTTGCTCCTTTTTTTCGCGTTAAATATTCTTCTTAATTTCATCATGTTAAATTATGTATTCCAAGACGCAACGAAACAACAATCTTCTGCACTAAACTTAGAAGTTTTTAATCAATATCAAACATTACTACTTATTGGCTTTGCAATACTCACACCAATTTTTGAAGAACTCATTTTCCGTGGCTTCATACTTCGCTTCTTATCAGAGCGTTTTCCATTTTGGATTGCAGCAGTCTTAACGAGTTTCTTCTTCGGTATCGCACACACATACTCACTTGGAGTAATGGTAATCACCTTCTTCATGGGACTTTTAATGGCTATTCTATGTAAGAAAACAAATTCTATTATTCCAGCTATGCTATTTCATATTATGAATAATATGTTCGCCTTTTTAGTATAAAGAGAGGTATCATCCCGATACCTCTCTTTACTCTTTTATAACAACTTCAAAATCTTCTTCTGTTAACACTTTTCGATCATTCGTATCGTTACTACTAATTTCTATCAAATTATATATATTTATTAATAATATCCAAAATAAACCTCATGTAGTAAAATATAACTTGATTAATATAAAGGAGTTTACATATGTTCAGTATTATTTGGATGCTTTTTATGCCACTTCTCTTATTATGCGGAATTACTGGTGGTATTTTTTTAGTAGTAACCGGAATTATTCATCGTAAATCCCTTGCTATCTTAGTGGGGATTATTTGCTTCTCATTCGTTATAATGCCTTTTATTTTTTTGAACAAAGGTATAAACGGAGAGAACGTTCTTCATATTCCAACTGTTCTATATTGGATGTTTTTCTCTCTAGCTGGTTTATTAGCAGGAATCAATGGGGCACGTTCAAAAATTAATAGTATACGCAACATGGGATTTATTATTTTCTCGATAGGACTGTTCGCAGCTATTTGTTGGCAGCTCATGTCTATGCCTGATTCATTTTTCATTCGTTAAGGAGTTATTACACATGGAATCTACCGGATTATTTATTTGGCTTATCTTAGCCCCTATTTTATTGTTATGTGAAATCATCGTTGGTATTTTTTTAATTGCTGCCGGAATTAAATATCGTAAATTACTTACCATTATAGCCGGATTGATTAGCGTATTATTTATCGTTGTTCCTGTCATTTGTATAGGAATCGGAATAGATTTAGAGCAAAAACTCCTAATTTCAGGAACTTTATATTGGAGCTTCTTCCTTTTAGCTGGACTATTGGCTATTATAAGCGGGAGACAATTAACACATATTCGTTCTATGGGGATAATTTTGTTTATAACGGGATTATGCTCTTTGACTGCTTATCATCTTTTATATCTAACTACATAAACCAAATAGAAAAGCAGGGGAATTATAATCTGTACCCTTTGTAAAGGACATTTTGAAAAAAGTTAGGCAACATCAAGAAGATGATTTCTGTATCCAACAGGAGTCATCTTTTTTAAATTCCATTGATATCTATAA
>NZ_JAKUGX010000043.1:0-32782 GCF_022664195.1 Bacillus cereus group sp. BfR-BA-01316 | reverse complement strand
GTATACAGGGAATACAAGGAGTACAAGGAGCGATAGGAGCAACTGGACCTGAGGGTCCTCAAGGTGTTCAAGGAGTGCAAGGAGTGCAAGGGTTACCGGGAGTAACTGGAGATACAGGAGCAACGGGAGCGACTGGTGAGGGAACTACAGGCCCAACGGGCGTAACAGGATCAACAGGGGTAACAGGCCCGTCGGGACCAACAGGAGTAACAGGTCCATCGGGTGGACCACCTGGACCGACAGGAGCAACAGGAGCGATAGGTGGGACGGGAGCAACAGGGGCAACAGGAGCGACAGGTGTAACCGGAGCAATGGGAGATCAAGGACCACAAGGAAATCAAGGTCCACAAGGAATACAAGGAGCAACGGGAGCGACCGGATCACAAGGTCCCCAAGGTGTTCAAGGTCCTCAAGGCCCAATAGGAGCAGCAGGCCCGCAAGGTGTTCAAGGAATTCAAGGTCAACAAGGTCCAACCGGAGACACGGGTGCAACGGGTTCGCAAGGGATTCAAGGTCCAACCGGCCCAACCGGAGCAGGGGTAACTGGAGCAACAGGCGGGACGGGGGCGACTGGAGTTAGTACAACTGCGACGTATTCATTTGCGAATAATACTTCAGGAAGCGCTATTTCCGTTTTATTAGGTGGTACGAATATCCCATTACCAAACAATCAAAATATTGGACCAGGAATAACGGTTAGTGGTGAAAATACGGTGTTTACCGTTGCGAATGCAGGGAACTATTATATAGCTTATACAATTAATATAACAGCAGCTTTACTTGTAAGTTCGCGTATAACTGTAAATGGCAGTCCGCTTGCAGGAACGATAAATTCTCCAGCGGTAGCTACAGGTTCATTTAATGCGACAATAATTGCTAACTTGCCTGCTGGAGCCGCTATTAGCCTGCAATTATTTGGATTAGTTGCGGTGGCTACATTATCTACGACAACGCCAGGAGCTACTCTAACTATTATTAGATTAAGTTAATAAGCAAAAAAACCTTGGAACTTTTATGTTTCAAGGTTTTTTATCCCTCTATTTGTGGGCTAATAATCAGTGGGGATGGACAAAACCCCGACTGATTAAAGTTTCACTTTATTCACTTGAGCAAAAACATCGCGGTTCGAAAATATATTATAATAGAATGAAGAGAGGTAAAAATTTGGCAGAAAGGGAGAGTGGCGATGCAGGAGAAGGTTAAAGATTTTTTCGGACGCCCCCTTCAAGATTTGCGCATCTCTGTCATTGATCGTTGTAATTTACGGTGTACGTATTGTATGCCAGCGGAAGTGTTTGGTCCTGATTATGCTTTTTTGAAAGATGAGTTTTTACTGACATTTGATGAAATCGAGCGATTAGCAAAAGTATTTGTTAGCATCGGTGTACGGAAAATTAGACTAACTGGTGGCGAGCCATTGCTCCGTAAGGATTTAACAAAACTTATCGCACGTCTCGTGAAAATTGATGGTTTAGTAGATATAGGATTAACGACAAATGCGATTCATTTAACGAAACAAGCGAAGGCGTTAAAAGAAGCTGGATTACACCGAGTAAATGTTAGTTTGGATGCGATAGATGATAATGTGTTCCGCGCAATTAATGGCCGGAATATGAATACGAAGCCAGTGTTAAAAGGAATTATGGCAGCGAAAGAAGTAGGCCTTGAAGTGAAGGTAAATATGGTTGTGAAAAAAGGGATGAACGATCATCAAGTACTTCCGGTGGCTACATATTTTAAAGAACAAGGAATTCCACTTAGATTTATTGAGTTTATGGATGTTGGCAGTACGAATGGATGGAATTTTGATCAAGTTATTACGAAACGAGAATTAATTGATATGATTCATGGGGTGTATCCAATTGAGCCAGCTGAAGCTCATTATTTTGGGGAGGTTGCGAAACGGTATCGATACGTTGGAACGAATGTAGAGGTTGGTTTTATTACCTCTGTTTCTGAGTCATTTTGTTCTTCTTGTACGAGAGCAAGAATTTCAGCAGATGGAAAGTTTTATACTTGCTTGTTTGCGACAGAAGGAATGGATTTAAGGAAACTTCTCAGGGAAAACCTTTCGGATAATGATTTATTAAAAGCCATACAAGGTGTATGGAAGGATAGAAAAGATCGATATTCAGATGAACGGACGGAAGAAAGTGCGAAAAATCGTCCGAAAATTGAAATGTCTTATATAGGAGGATAAGAAAGGGGGATGTCGTATGCAAGATCGATATTCAAGACAAATGTTATTTTCTGGTGTTGGGGAAGAAGGGCAACGGAAAATAAGAGGGAAGCACGTGCTCGTCATCGGTGCTGGTGCACTCGGAGCAGCGAATGCAGAAGCAATTGTTAGAGCAGGTGTTGGAAAAATAACAATTGCTGATCGTGATTATGTAGAATGGAGTAATTTACAAAGGCAACAATTATATACAGAGGAAGATGCGAAGCATTATAAGCCGAAAGCGATAGCGGCAGCAGAACATTTAAAGGCAATTAATTCCGAAGTAGAAATTGTACCGGTTGTGACTGATGTAACGGTGCAAGAAATGGAAGAATTAATTAAAGGTGTAGATTTAATATTAGATGCGACAGATAATTTTGAAACGCGCCTTCTTATTAATGATATATCCCAGATGTATAACGTTCCGTGGATATACGGAGGATGCGTTGGAAGCTACGGAGTAACTTATACAATCTTGCCAGGAAAAACGCCGTGTTTTCGATGTTTAATGGAACATCCAGCGAGCGGAGCGACATGTGATACAGCCGGTATTATACAGCCAGCAGTGCAATTAGTAGTTGCACATCAAATAACGGAAGCCTTGAAAATATTAGTAGAAGATTTTGAGGCACTTCGTGAAACGATGCTATCATTTGATCTTTGGAATAATCAACAGATGGCATTTAAAGTGAATAGGCAGAAAAAGGATACATGTTTATCTTGTGGAAAGTTACGTACATATCCGAGTTTAACATTTGAAGCACAAACGAAAACAGAAGTATTATGTGGACGAAATACAGTTCAAATCCGTCCAGGTGTGCGTCAGGGGATTAATTTAGAAGAAATTAAAAAGCGCTTACAAAAAAGTGTGGATGTAAAGGCAACGCCGTATTTATTATCATTTCCGGTGGAAGAATATCGTTTTGTTTTATTTACAGATGGCAGAGCGTTTATTCATGGTACGAATGATATGAATGTTGCGAAACGACTATATGCAAGATATATAGGTTGAACCTAAAGGGGAATCCTTTAGGTTCAAAAGGGAAATGTAGGATTAAGAATTTCTAATATAATCTCCATTTTTTCCGCCCGTTTTTTCAAGTAAGTACGTTTCGCCAATAATCATACCCTTATCAACCGCTTTACACATATCGTATACAGTAAGAGCAGTAGCGGAAGCAGCTGTTAAAGCTTCCATCTCAACGCCGGTACTACCTTCTGTTTTAACTTTTACTTCAATAAGTAGTCGATATTGTTCTTCTGACTGTTTCCAATCGAAAGAGACATCAACACCTTTTAATAATAAAGGATGGCACATTGGGATAATATCAGAAGTGCGTTTTGCAGCCATAATACCTGCGATTTGTGCGACGGCTAATACGTCACCTTTACCAATTTCATTGTGAGAGATTTTATCAAAAATTTCTTTCGTAACGAGAATGCTAGAGCATGCTATTGCTGTTCGAACGGTTATTTTTTTGTCACTTATATCAACCATTTTAGCGCGTCCTTGGTCATTGAAATGTGTAAATGAAGACATGGAATTCCTCCTTGAAGTAATTGCTATTTAATATATAAAGTGTAATCGAGATTAGATATTTTGCAAATATGAGGTGAGAAACAATGGTAGAAAAACGAATCCCGATTCAAGTTGCTGAGGCAGTAGAGCGGGTTATGAAATATGCTAAGCATGGTGAAGTAGAAGAAGTTTCTATTACAGAAAGTTATGGGAGGATTCTTGGGGAGGATGTTGTCTCAGATCACGACGTTCCTCACTTTGATCGTTCTCCTTACGATGGTTTCGCAATTCGAGCAGAAGATACGAAAGACGCAAGTCAAGAGCAGCCGGTTGAATTTGAAGTAATAGGAGAGATCGGAGCAGGATCTGTTTTTTTAGAAGAAGTAGGGGCTTTTAAGGCGGTTCGTATTATGACAGGAGCAGCTATTCCAGAAGATTGCAATGCAGTCGTAATGCTAGAATTGACGGAAGGATTCGAGAGGAATGAAAGTACATATATGAAGTTAAAACGTCCTTTCCAAAACGGTGACAATGTGTCATTTAAAGGAGAAGATATAAAACAAAATCAAGTCCTCGTTAAGAAAGGTGTTGCAATCAATCCAGGTGTTACCGCATTATTAGCGACGTTTGGATATAGCACTGTGAAAGTTGTAAAACAGCCTGTTGTCGGCATTGTAACGACAGGAAGCGAATTACTAGAAGTGCATGAGGCGTTAGAGCCAGGGAAAATTAGAAATAGTAACTCTTACATGATTGCCGCTCAAATTATGAAGGCTGGCGGAAAAGTGCGTTACTATGGACAACTTGCAGATGAGTTAGATGCATGTTTTACAGCCGTTAAATCAGCGATGGATGAGGTTGATATTTTAATTACAACGGGCGGTGTTTCAGTAGGAGATTATGACTATTTACCAGCTATTTATGAAAGGTTACAGGCGAATGTACTCTTTAATAAAATAGCGATGAGGCCGGGGAGTGTAACGACAGTAGCTGAAGTTGATGGAAAGCTACTCTTCGGTTTATCAGGTAATCCGTCAGCTTGTTATGTAGGTTTCGAATTATTTGTGCATCCAATTATGAAAACGTATTTGCATGCGAAGGAGCCTCACGTATATAGAGCAGACGCTGTTTTACAAAAAGATTTTCCGAAACCAAATCCGTTTACTCGTTTCGTGAGAGCAAAAGTGACGATCGTTAATGGGGCATTGCAAGTGATGCCAGTCGGTTTAGATAAATCGAGTGCGGTATCTTCACTTGCTGATGCAAATGCTTTTATCGTGTTGCCTGGAGGAACGAGAGGATTTGAAGCGGGAATGAAAGTATCCGTAGTATTGTTAGAATACTCGGAGGGAAGTGATTGGCCGTGGGCAAAGCCTCTTCAATCTTACAAATAGTAGGGTATCAAAATAGTGGGAAAACAACACTTGTAGAGAAAATGGTACATGCATTGGCTGAAAGAGAAATGAAGGTTGCTACAATTAAGCATCATGGTCATGGAGGTTTTCCCGAAGTAGCGCAAAAAGATAGTGAAAGGCACCGAAAAGCTGGTGCTGTAGTAAGTAGTGTAGAAGGAGCTGGATTACTATCTCTGTCCTCTTTGCGAGATGAATGGTCCTTGCAAGAAATTATCCGCTTGTACGAATTTTTTGAAGTGGATATGATTTTAATAGAGGGCTATAAAACGGAGAAATATCCAAAAGTAGTGTTACTTCGTTCTGCGGAAGACGCTGAACTTTTACATAAAGTAGAAAATGTAGTAGCAGTTATTACGTGGCATGATGCTCCGGTAAATTTACGAGAAGAATACAAAGTATTTCATATAACAGAAGAAAAATTGTATATAGACTGGTTTTTACAAACGGCTAGGGGTGCAAAATGATAAATACGTATTATGAAGTAATTGATACAGAAATCTCGATTGAAGAGGTGGCAAAGAAAGTAGTTCGCCGTGAATGTGGTGCTGTCACAACATTTATCGGAACAGTTAGGGAGTTTACGAAAGGGCGTCGTACGCTATACTTAGAGTATGTAGCTTATAAGACGATGGCAGAAAAGATGCTACAGAAAATCGGGACAGAGGTGAAGGAGAAGTGGCCTGGTACACATGTTGCGATTACACATCGCATCGGTACGCTGCAAATTTCTGATATCGCGGTTGTTGTTGCTGTATCAACGCCTCATCGCAAAGAGGCTTATGAAGCGAATGAATATATTATGGAACGCATTAAGCAAATTGTCCCGATTTGGAAAAAGGAGTTTTGGGAAGATGGTGACTCATGGATTGGTGATCAATTAGAGAAGACGCCATATCCAGCAGGAGAGCCTGGGAAGGAGTTATAAATATGATTCGAGTATTGTTATTTGCGAACTTGCAAGAAGAAGCAGGAGCAAGTGAATTACAAATAGAGAAAGAAAATATTACTGTTGCAGAGTTAAAAGATATTGTTGCGAAAGAATATAATGTACCAGTGTCAGCGCCAATTATGGTTGCAATTAATGAAGAGTACGCCAATGAAGATGATACGATACAATCTGGTGATGTAGTTGCACTAATACCACCAGTGAGCGGTGGCTAATATTGGATTTGTGCTATGAAAAACGACTTTCTTAAATAGGGAAAGTCGTTTTTTTATGGCATTTTGGAGAACACTATCTTATAGGAAAAGGAGGAAGTTATGAAAAAGATATGTGTAATGATTGCAATGATCTGTTCTGTTTTCTTCTCTTCTCCAAGCTCTTCTTGGGCAAAAGAATCGAAGGAACAGCTTTTAGAAAGTGCGTTACTGAATCGGTATTACTCAGTTATAAGGCAAGTGACAGAAGATCAATATGAATGTGACTCAGTTACAAATATAAAGCGTCTAGGCAAGAAAGATGAGTTTGTTCCTAGGTTTGAAGTTAAGATACAATTTCTTACATTTCAAGGGGCACATAATCCGCCGAATGACAAAGTTACACTTACTTTGGAAGACAATTTAGATCACATAAAGATAAAGAAGGTGGAACGAGAAAAGAATGTTTCTGGTGCTATTGTAGAAAAGATTTGTGCACGAAAAAACGAAAAAATAAAAGCTCACTCTAATGATTTAGAGCGGTAACCTATGACATTTTGTAGAGAAAGGTAATGAGCGATGGATATACTTTTAGCGATTTTACCAGCTATATTTTGGGGGAGTATTGTGCTATTTAACGTGAAACTGGGCGGGGGACCGTATAGTCAAACGCTCGGTACAACGTTCGGTGCACTTATCTTCTCAATTGTTGTTTATATTTTTATGAAGCCGGTATTAACTCCGACCGTTATTGGAGTTGGAATTGTATCCGGCTTATTTTGGGCACTTGGTCAAGCGAATCAATTAAAAAGTATTGATTTAATGGGTGTTTCCAGAACGATGCCGATTTCAACAGGGCTTCAATTAGTCGCGACAACATTATTTGGGGTTATCGTGTTTCATGAATGGTCAACGACGATATCGGTCGTCCTTGGAGTTTTGGCGCTCGTTTGTATTATTATCGGTGTTATTTTAACATCACTTCAAAGTGAAGAAGAAAAAAATGCAGAGCAAGCAGCAAGTTTTAAAAGGGGCATCATAATTTTATTAATTTCAACAGTCGGTTATTTAGTTTACGTAGTAGTTATTAGGCTATTTAACGTAGATGGTTGGTCGGCTTTATTACCACAAGCAGTTGGTATGGTATTAGGCGGGATTTTACTCACATTTAAACATCATCCATTCAATAAATATGCGATTCGAAATATTCTTCCAGGATTGATTTGGGCAGCTGGAAATATGTTTTTATTCATTTCGCAGCCAAGAGTTGGGGTCGCAACAAGCTTTTCCCTTTCACAAATGGGAATTATTATTTCGACGCTTGGCGGGATTCTTATATTAGGTGAAAAGAAAACGAAACGTCAATTAACAGGTATTGTTGTTGGTATCGTTTTTATTATCGCAGCCGGAATTATGTTAGGGATTGCAAAAGGATAAGGAGGTATTAAAATGTATAGTGATTTAGAAGGAAAAGTCGTCGTTATTACAGGATCAGCAACTGGTCTCGGAAGAGCGATGGGAGTAAGGTTTGCTAAGGAGAAAGCAAAAGTTGTTATTAACTATCGCTCACGAGAGTCAGAAGCAAATGATGTGCTAGAAGAAATTAAAAAAGTAGGCGGAGAAGCGATTGCTGTAAAAGGTGATGTCACGGCCGAGGCAGATGTTGTGAATCTCATTCAATCTGCTGTTAAAGAATTTGGTACGCTCGACGTTATGATTAATAATGCAGGGATAGAAAATGCGGTACCATCGCATGAAATGCCGTTAGAGGATTGGAATAAAGTAATTCATACAAATTTAACAGGTGCTTTTTTAGGAAGTCGAGAAGCGATTAAATATTTTGTGGAACACAATATTAAAGGATCTGTCATTAATATGTCTAGTGTTCATGAGAAAATTCCGTGGCCATTATTCGTGCACTATGCAGCAAGTAAAGGCGGTATTAAACTTATGACAGAAACGTTAGCGTTAGAATATGCGCCAAAAGGTATTCGAGTAAATAATATTGGACCAGGTGCAATTAATACGCCAATTAATGCTGAAAAGTTTGCTGATCCAAAACAGCGGGCTGACGTAGAAAGTATGATTCCGATGGGGTACATTGGGAAGCCCGAAGAAATCGCAGCAGTAGCAACGTGGCTCGCTTCAGCAGAGGCAAGTTACGTAACCGGAATTACGTTATTTGCAGATGGTGGAATGACTTTATACCCATCGTTTCAAGCGGGGCGTGGGTAATATGAAAGGCCAAAGAGATTTAACTCTTTGGCCTTTTTTACGCAAAAAAAATAGCGGTCGGCTATTTTTAAAATTAATGATTGATTGTATCTTGAAGAAATTCTGTTGCTTGATGTTCTGAAACATTCTGTACAAGTGCAACTTCACTAATAACCATTTTACGCGCATTATCTAGCATTTGTTTTTCGCTCGCATTTAATGCTCTTTCTTTATTGCGACGAAGTAAATCACGAACAACTTCTGCACTATCTTGAAGATTGCCGTTCTTCATTTTTTCCATATTCATTGTATATCTTTGTTTCCAAGAGAGTGAGGGGTCTGATTCCCCATGATGAAATTCAAGAAGTATACCATCTAACGTACCTTTATCGACGATATAACGTATACCTGATTTTTGTAATTGATTCATCGGAAGCATTACTTGCATATCTTTACTAATTATGCGTATAACACAATATTGACGCGTAGTGCCTAATATTTCTTTCTCTTCAATTGCTTCGATGATTCCTGCACCGTGCATTGGATAAACGATTTTATCACCAATTTGAAACAAATCATCCACCTCCATATGTGGTAACCACTTTTAATGATAACATACGAGGATAAAAATGTCAAATTTTATATAATATCACATCTGATATGATGTAGTCAATATATAAAAGTCGTTTTTTTATTTGTTTTTTGCTCTTATAAGTTGAATAAATAGGGGGGGATTTTTTTAGAAAAATAGTACAGGCGCAGAAAGAAGGCATATCCACTTATTTTTAAGCATAAAATATAAAATCGCTAATACAATATACCTAAATCCGTTCTTTGCAAGGGAGGGAGAGAAGGTGGGGCGCACAATTAGAATTGATATTACAAATAAAGTTGTAGCTAAATTTAGGCAAGATTATTTAGAATTATATACGAGTAAGTTTATGATAGGTAAGTTTTATGTCTATACTGAAGATAAACAATATGTGTTAGAAGACGGATATATATATGAAGATGGAAAGTTTTATCGCATCATAGATACGCACCGTGGCAATAAACAAGCGGCGGAGGGCTGCGATCTAGGATGGTGTTAACATGATTCGTGTGAAAGTGTTTGATGAAAGTCATGAAAAAGACTTAGAAGACGCTGTAAATGTATTTTTGAAAAAAATTGATGATGGAAATTTTGTAGATATAAAGTATCAAGTTGGTGTTTCAATTAACGATGATGAAAATCAAATTTATTGTTTTTCAGCAATGATTGTTTATAAAGCATAAAAAAGAGCTGGGTGAGCCAGCTCTTTTTTATGCTTTATGTTGGGACAACATGAGTCGGTAAAATATTCATAATAGATTGTGTTGCGCCTGTTTTCTTTTCCGTTAAAAGAACTTCTCCTGTTTCATGCTCCTGAGCATCAGTGCACATACCGAGGTGATAACGATCACCTAAAAATGGATCAATATAAAAACCATTTTTGAATACTTTATCATTCGGATGTTTTTCATGGTGAATTTCAGAACAGTTAATGCAATAGAACATAGCGTTCATCCCCTTTTCATTGTTGTTTAAAAAAGTGAGTGGGTAGTCATTTCACTTCTAAGGAAATATTGAGGAGAAGAGAAATAACTACCACCCAAATGGTGGGCACACTCCTTCTGATCTTTACATATCTCGCGTATTGTCCCCGAGGGAAGGAGGAGAGACGAAGTACAGATGAGATAAGTTAGGCGCTTCTCTCAATATGATTGATGGAGTTTCGTGTTGAGAGAATTTTCTGTTTTTCATTGCCTTTGTGAGTATATTATGAAGGAATGCTGAAAGGGTGTTTGTCCTGTTGAAAAAATGTTGAGAATTTCTCAACAGTGAAAAAGAGCCTTTCTTGACATGAAACCAAAAGGTGTTATATTGTTAACGTGAAACTAAAAGGTGTTATATTTTGATGCCGAATAAAGGAGATATAAAATGGAACAACAAAATACATTAAATGATATTAAACAAACAATCGTTTTTAACGCGTCTATTCAAAAAGTATGGAATGTAGTATCAACTGCAGAAGGAATTGCGTCATGGTTTATGCCAAATGATTTCGAATTAGAGGTAGAACATGAGTTTCATGTGCAATCACCATTTGGGCCATCACCATGTAAGGTGTTAGAGATTGATGAGCCAAATCATTTATCTTTCTCATGGGATACAGATGGTTGGATTGTTTCATTTGATTTGAAAGACTTAGGAGATAATAAAACAGAATTTACGTTAATTCACGGCGGCTGGAAACATCCTGATGAAATTCTTCCGAAAGCGAATGCGAAGAGCTCTATTATTCGCGATAGAATGAATGGCGGCTGGGTAGCGATTGTAAATGAAAAACTGAAAAAGGTTGTCGAAGGCTAAGTGTCCTCGTCAGCAGCGAAATATGATGTATTTCAAGCAATTGCTGATCCAACCCGCCGAGAAGTGTTACGGTTATTAAGTGATAAAGAGTTACCAATTTCAAAAATAACGGATCATTTTCCGATGAGCCGTACTGCAGTTGTAAAGCATCTTCATATTCTTTCAGAAGCGAATTTAGTGAGTGGAAGAAAGAGCGGAAGAGAGAAGATATATCGTTTGCATCCAGAACCATTAGAGGAATTACAGCAGTGGCTCTCGTACTATGAACGATTTTGGGATAATAAATTGTCCGTGCTTAAACATATTGTGGAGAATGAAGAGTAGATTTTATGCAAAGAGGATGACCAAAATGGTCATCCTCTTTTTATTGTTCACTTGTTTGTTTAGCTGGCTTTAATAAGAGCCAAGCAATAATTAATGTGAATACCGCTAATCCGAAAGTGCTCATATAAATGACGTGTACACTTGATGCTAATGCGTCTTGAGACTCGGTTGCTACGTTTGCTGTAGCTCCTCCATGTCCGCCAGAAGAAACAAGATCAAGGTTTTTAATGCCACGTGCATGAATCATCGTATTGAAGATCGTTCCGAAGATTGCAGCTCCTAGTGTTTGACTAAATGTATTAATAAATGTGTTTAAACCAACTGCCGTTCCGCGCGTATGGGCCGGTACAGCTGCTTGAATTGTTACCATGTAAATTGGTGTAATAAGCCCCATTCCTAAGCCGAATAATCCGACTGCAACATAAATAAGGAATGATGGTGAATCTGTTGATAATGTAAATAATAAGAAAGTAGCAACTGATAAAATGCTAGCTCCAAGTAAAATAATTTGTTTCGTTTGTAACTTGCCAACTAAGTTACCGGAGAACATAGCACCGAATGTCCACATAACAGGAATCGGCATTAAAATGAGTCCAGCCTCTGTCGCATTTTTTCCTAAAACACCTTGGCTCCAAATTGGAAGATACACTGTAATACTAATAATCATTGCGCCAGCAATAAGTGTTAGTATGTTTATTGTAGATAATGTACGGTTAGAGAAAAGTGCTAGCGGAATTAATGGTTCCGGAGATTTTTTCTCGATGTATAAGAAAATAATGAATGAAACAGCGGCAAAGATTAATAGGCCGATAATTGAAATGTCTCCCCAGTTTTGCTTACTGCTACCTGTTAATAATGCGTATAGTAAAGCAATTGTACTTAATGAGAAGACTGTCGCACCAAGATAGTCGATATGTTGCTTAGCGGCGGACTTAACAGATTCCTTATAAGAAGTGGCAAACATTAAGCAAGCGATAATTCCAAAAGGAACGTTTAAGAAGAAAATATAGCGCCAAGAAAGGGAATCAACTAAAAATCCACCAACTAACGGCCCTATAACACCAGATACACCCCAAACGGCACTCATCCAGCCTTGTGCTTTCGCACGGTCTTTCGCTTCGCTATATAGGTCTCCAATAATCGTCATTGTGATCGGCATAACAGCACCAGCCCCTATACCTTGAAGAGCACGGAAGAAGATTAATTGTTCCATTGATGTAACGACTCCGCAAAGTGCAGAACCGATTAAGAAGATTGTTGCTCCGATGAGCAGAACTTTTTTACGGCCGAATAAATCAGCTAGCTTTCCGTATATTGGAGTCGAAACAGCTGTTGCAAGCATATAGATTGCATATACCCAACTAACAAGTTCGACGCCTGACAAATCACTCGTTATACGAGGGATCGCTGTACTAACAATCGTTCCTTCTACCGCAGAAAGAAACGTCATTAGCATTAAAGAAATCATGACTTTTTTTCTCATTTGTTTTCCCCTTACCCTTTTTCGAATATTCAACAATATAAAATATAAAGGTACTAAGGTATATAAAGCAACAAAAAAGCAATGGGAAGTTAGGAGGAAGGGATATTTTTGAAGAAACGGTCGATATATTTAAAGTATCGCCGATATAATTTCGTGTACTGCTTTGCTATTCCAACATACTAAAAAAAGAAACAGGAGTCCCTGTTTCTTCTTTAATATTGCATTTTCGCATTTTGTCCAGCTGTTGTTCCGGCAATTCGGCCAGTAACAAGGGCAGATGTAATGTTATAGCCGCCAGTATAACCGTGAATATCAAGAACTTCTCCGCAGAAGTATAAACCATTCGTGAATTTCGAAGCCATTTCTTTCGGATTAATTTCTTTAACGGATACGCCTCCGCCAGTAACGAATGCTTTTTCAAGTGACTGCGTACCATTTACATGAACGGTAAATTCTTTAAAGTCTTTCACAAGTGCACGAATCTTCTCATGAGAAACTTGTCCAGCTTGTTCGCTACCGTCAATTTCATTTTTTTCTAATAAGAATAGGAAGTAACGTTCAGGAACATAGCCTTTTAAAACGTTTTTAATTCCTTTTTTCGGATCTTCTTTCATTTGTTTCAGCATGCGCTGGAACAGTTGCTCACTATTTTCTTTTGGCAATGCATCGATACTCATGTGCACTGTGTTCGTTTTAAACTTTTTCATCGCTTTCACAACGAATTGGCTACAGCGAAGAGCAGCAGGACCAGATAGGCCGAAGTGAGTGAAGAGCATGTCCATTTTATGAGAAATGATAACTTTTCCTTTCGGGTTTAATACACTTAAGTTTACATCTCGTAAAGCAAGACCTTGTAATGTGCGGTCACGAATAAACGGTTCGTTTGAAAGAATTGGTACTTCTGTTGGGAAAAGTTCTGTAATTGTATGCCCAGCTTTTTCAGCCCAAGCGTATCCGTCTCCAGTAGAACCAGTTTGAGGAACAGATTTTCCGCCAACAGCGATAACGACGTGATTCGTTTCTAACACTTCACCTGTTTGCAGAATAACAGCCTTCGTTTGACCGTTTTCATATTCAATCGTTTCAACAGGCGTATTCGTACGTATTTTCACACCTAAGTCTTTTAATCGTGTTAACAGTGCATCTACAACAGATTGCGCTTTATTTGATACTGGGAACATGCGGCCATGATCCTCTTCTTTCAGTTTTACACCGAGATTTTCGAAGAATGTAATAATATCTTCATTACTGAAAATAGAAAAAGCACTGTATAAGAAACGACCATTTCCAGGTATATGTTTAACGATTTCATCAAGTGGTAGACGGTTCGTTACGTTACAACGACCACCACCAGAAATCGCAAGTTTACGTCCTAGTTTATTTCCTTTATCAAGAAGTAAGACGCTTGCGCCTTCTTCAGCAGCACCGATTGCAGCCATTAGCCCTGAAGGACCGCCGCCGATGACAATAACATCATAATGCATAATATATCGACCTCATTTTCTACATTTCCTGCCTAAAAGAATAGCATGTTTTCCCTTAAAAGAAAAATAGAGTGAAGTACTGCTTAAGAGGAGAATTGTGGTACAATACAAAAGTTAGAGTTCAGTACTATCCTGCTATTTGTGGGCAATAAGACTACGATCTCCAGCTTTAGCAGAAGGGGAGAGGGGTCACTTGCTCGTAAATGCTCGAATGGTTCAACTAATAATCAGTAGGAGTGAAATCTCCCGCTAGTTATAGTTTCACTTTATGTAAATGTAGGAGGATTTTTGTATGTCCGATTCAAAATTTCTGCGCGGAACGCTTATTGTGACGTTAGGGACATTTTTAGTAAAGTTCTTAGGCATGATTTACGTCTTTCCGTTTCATGCATTAGTAGGCACAGAAGGCGGAACGCTCTATACATATGGATACATTCCATATACGATATTTTTAAGTATCGCAACGGCAGGAGTGCCGCTTGCTGTTTCGAAGTTTGTTTCCAAATATAATGCACTTGGAGATTATAAAACGAGCCGGAGAATGTTCCGCTCGGGAATGGTTATGATGATAGTAACGGGAGTTCTTTCCTTCTTAGTACTATACATGACCGCACCATTATTTGCAGAAGCAATGCTTGGTAAACAAAGTTTACAAAATAAGATAGAAGAAGTTACGATGATTATTCGCCTCGTAAGTTTTGCGCTTATTGTTGTGCCGGCAGCAAGTTTGATTCGTGGTTATTTCCAAGGCCACCAATCGATGGGACCGACTACGGTTTCACAAATTATTGAGCAAATTATTCGTATCGTCTTTTTATTAGCGGGTAGTTTCATCGTTATTAAAGTACTTGGCGGTACAGTAGCAACGGCAGTTGGGGTTGCTACATTTGCTGCGTTCGTTTCAGCAGTTGGAGCACTTGGCGTATTAATTTGGTACTGGTTAAAACGTAAAAAATATTTGGATCAATATTTAATTGAGCAAACTGTACCAGAATCGACGGTAAGTACCGTTCAATTGTTTAAAGAGTTGTTTGCATATGCAATTCCTTACGTTGTAATTGGATTAACAATTCCTTTATATCAACAAATTGATACGTTGACATTTAACTCTATTATGCAGGCGATTGGTCAAGGAGATATCGCAGAGCGAGCACTCGGTATTTTCACGATGTGGACGCATAAATTAATTATGATTCCGGTATCACTTGCAACAGCGTTTAGTTTAACGCTCGTGCCAGCGATTACAAAGTCGTTTACTGAAAAGCAATACCGTTATTTGAAATTACAAATTACACAAACATTCCAGGCGAATATGTTTTTAACATTGCCAGCAGTTATCGGTATTTCTACACTTGCATATCCAATTTACACTGCTTTCTACGATTCAGATCCACTAGGTGGACAAGTACTAATGTGGTATGCGCCAGTTGCATTGTTATTCGCTTTATTCACAGTAACAGCAGCAATTCTGCAAGGGATTAACCAGCAGAAACATGCGGTTATTGCGCTTGTGATGGGTATTATTTTGAAATTTATATGTAACGTAATCTTTATTCGTTATTTCGGTACAGTTGGGGCAATTTTGGCTACTGCAGTCGGCTTCTTGGCTTCCGTATGGTATACGAATAGACAAATCAAAAAACACGCACACTATTCATTTGGTGTTGTATATAAGAGAACATTCCAAATTGCAGTCTTAACACTTGTAATGGTTATTGCTGTAAAACTATCACAATGGCTTCTATCCTTCATGATTTCGCCTGATGGCCGTATTGGTGCTCTTATTACAGTTGCGATTTGTGCAGGTATTGGTGGTCTTGTTTACGGATTGTTAGCGATTCGCACGGGAGTACTAGAAAGAGTATTTGGCGGAGAAGCTTTAGAGAAAATCCAGCGTAAACTTGGTAGTAGATTCAAAATAAAGTTGAAATCAAAAGGGGCGTAAATACGTCCCCTTTTCTATGATAAATAAAGAAGGTGAAGAACATGAGATTAGATAAATTATTAGCGAATATGGGACACGGAAGTAGAAAAGAAGTAAAGAAATTATTGAAAGATGGCGTTGTGAAAATTGATGGAACGCCAGTGAAAGATGCGAAGTTTCATGTGAATGTAGAAGAGCAAGAGGTTATGATTCACGGTGAAGTTGTGGAATATAAAGAGTTTGTTTATTTAATGATGCATAAACCACAAGGTGTTATTTCAGCGACAGAAGATGATAACCACGAAACAGTAATAGATTTATTAGAATTAGAAGATGCGATTTTCGATCCATTCCCTGTTGGAAGGCTCGATATTGATACAGAAGGTTTCTTATTAATCACAAATGATGGGAAGTTAACGCATCAACTATTATCTCCGAAAAAGCATGTGCCGAAAAAATATTATGCACACATTTCAGGCGTTGTAACGGAAGAGGATGTAATAGAATTCGCTAAAGGTGTTATTTTAGAAGATGGCTATGAAACGAAGCCAGGCGAACTTACAATTTTAAAAAGTGATGATATTTCCGAAATTGAGCTTGTTATTACAGAAGGAAAATTCCATCAAGTGAAGCGTATGTTTGAAGCGGTAGGGAAAAAAGTAGTATATTTAAAGAGAACAGAGATGGGACCTTTAGTGTTAGATGAAGAGTTAGAACTTGGGCAATATCGTGAATTAACAGATGAAGAAGTAGAAATGTTAAAGACGTATCAAGTAGATAACGAAAAGTAACGCCAATTTCAAAGTATAGAAAAGACCCCTTTCTAATGAGTTAGAAAGGGGTATGTATTTATTTACATACAATTATTTTTTTGTTATGAGGTCATTCTCACTTTCTTTCCTGTTGTTGTCCACTTACCGCGGCAGGGGCTATACACGAGTTCATTAAACTGCAACACATTTAGATCACGTTGTATCGTTCGCGGTGTGATCCCGAACTCATCTACAAGGTCTTTCGTCGTTACCGTTCCGTTTTCATTGATGTACATATAAATTGATTTAATGCGTGTTAGCATACGAGTAGTTGTAGGTTTCAAGAGAAAACCACTCCTCTACTAGTTTTTTTGACCCCATTCAGGAAAGAAGGTCGTTACTACCATTGTACTCTACATGATAAAATTCATGCTTTAATCTACTTAAATTTTACAAAAGTTTAACAAATATTCATATAGAAAAATATTGGTAGTTGACATTGTATATTTGGTCAGTCAACTAACTCATAAATTTCTACGTAAAACGCCAAATTCCTGCAAATTTTTTTGAGAAAATAAAAGAAAAACTAATAAGAAATATCTGAAATATTACAATTGTTTGTTATTGGGTTTTCATGTATGGCATAAGATATTTTCGTTTGCTATGATGAAAGAGAGAATATAAAAGAAGGATGGATGCGTGATGTCAACGATTAATTGGACAGAAGAAGTTACAAAACGAAAAGATGATTTAATTCGTGATACACAACAATTTTTACAAATTAAAAGTGTATGGGAAGAAGAATCTGAGAAAGAGGGCGCACCATTCGGTGAAGGTGTAGAAAAAGCCTTATCTTTCATGTTACATAAAGGAGAAACAGAAGGTTTCGCTTCTAAAAATTTAGAAGGATATGCAGGTCATCTTGAAATGGGACAAGGAGAAGAATTAGTAGGTATTCTTTGTCACGTTGATGTTGTACCAGAAGGAGATGGCTGGACAACTCCTGCGTATAGTGCGGATATTCGCGACGGGAAGATTTTTGCACGCGGTGCAATTGATGATAAAGGGCCGACGATGGCAGCTTATTATGCGATGAAAATCGTTAAAGAATTAGGCTTACCTCTTTCAAAACGTGTTCGTATGATTTTAGGAACAGATGAGGAAAGTAATTGGAAGTGTGTAGATCATTATTTTAAAAATGAAGAAATGCCAACAATCGGTTTTGCGCCGGATGCAGATTTTCCAATTATTAATGCGGAAAAAGGAATTTCTGACATACAAGTTGTGCAAAGTGGTGGCGAAGAGAAAGAAGGTACATTTAAGCTTATTTCATTTGAGTCAGGTCGTCGTTTAAATATGGTTCCTGATTTTGCAGAAGCGGTTATTACAGGAGAAGATGTAAATGCACTTACAGTAGCATATGAAGAGTATTTACAAACTGCTAAAAAAATAGGTAAAGCAATTGTAGAAGGAAATACGTTGACGTTGCAAATCAAAGGGATTTCAGCTCACGGATCTACCCCAGAAAAGGGAGAAAATGCAGGTTTATTATTGGCAAACTGCTTAACGAAAGTTTCTCTTGGTGGAAAAGGGGCTTCATTTGCATCGTTTGTAACAGAAACATTTACAGGAGATATTTTAGGAGAAAAAGCTGGTATTTCTTATAAAGACGATATTAGCGGCCCGTTAACAGTGAATCTTGGTCGCCTGTCTTATTCGCAAGAAAACGGTGGTAATTTAGGATTAAATGTGCGCTATCCAGTTACGACTAACTTTGAAGAAACGATTGCAAAGTTAAAAGAATATGTTGGTACTCACGGATTTGAAGTAGCGGATTATTCTAACTCCCGCCCGCATCATGTTGATAAAGATCATACGTTAATTCGTACTTTGCAACGCGTATATGAAGAACAAACAGGTGAAAAAGCTGAATTGTTAGCAATCGGCGGTGGTACTTATGCTCGTTCATTGAAAGCTGGCGTTGCATTTGGCCCGTTATTCCCAGGAAAAGAAGAACTTGCGCATCAAAAAGACGAGTACATTGAAATTGAAGATTTATTAAAAGCAACAGCGATTTATGCGCAAGCAATTCATGAATTAGCGAAATAATGAGAGGCCGTCCCAAAAGATATTTTGGGACGGTTTTCTGTTAGGAATAGGTTGCTTTTATTGTCGTATTTTGTTGTTAAGTCGATATATTTCAATTTGCGTCGATATAATTTCATTTACTATTGCGATCTTAACTTAATAAGAAAATAAATCTATTCAAAGGTTAGACTTTTTGGACGGTTCGCTTCTTTTTAGCTGAATGAGATAAGAAAGAAAAGCAACAATAACATAAAGGGGACGATGTAGATGGTGCCGCATTATTTTGTCGCAATTACTTTACCAAATCATATAAAAGAAGTGCTCTTTAATTATAAAGAGGACATGAAGGATGAATTACCATTTCGCTCGTGGGTACATGAAGAAGACTATCATATTACACTTTCATTTTTAGGAAGTGCGACAGAGGAACAATTAGAAGGAATAAAGAATGGATTACAAACACTTACAGAAACAAAAGAACTATCTTTCACGTTACAAGGATTTTCAACGTTTGGTAGGGAAGACGAGCCGCGTATTTTTTGGGCGAAGGTAAGTGAGAATCACGATTTGTTTCAGTTACAAAAGCAAGTGCATACTATTTGTGAAGAAAATGAATTTTCCCTAGAAACACGCCCGTATCATCCACATATTACCGTTGCACGTAAATGGGTAGGAGAAGAAAAGTTTGATTTGGAAAATATAAAAGAAGTGCCTGAAATATCATTTCAAGCGGATACGATTACTTTATACGAATCTCAAATGAAGGAAACGCCGAAATATAAATCGATTGCTGAAATAAAATTACAAAAATAGAATGTATGAAAACGTTTTTTATACAGGTGAATATACTATAGAGAATAATGGAGTTACTGTATAGAGTCTTGCTGATAAGAAAAGCCTTATTATTTGCAGCTCGTTTTATCCCATAAAAGCCCGATTGGTGGGGGCTAATAATCAGTGGGGATGACCTCCACTGATTAAGGATTCACTTTATTTTAACTTTGAGAATGATGGTGATTTTTTTATGTTGAAAGTAAAACGTCCATTTGATGCTTATTTAGATGAAATGAATAAAATTACAATTTTGCTCCCACATGCGTATGGAACAAGTCGGAAATTTCGTTTACAAGAAGGAAACAATGTGAAAGATTTACCGATTGCTCATACTATCGCGCTTCCGGATGCAACGAAGTATGAGTGCTTTATAGAAGAGCCGCTAGATGTGGGGAAGTATTATACAGTACGAGATGAACGGAACGAAGAAACAGATTTACAAATAGGTGCTGTGATTCGAACAACAACCTTCGATGAGAAGTATTATTACGAAGGTACAGATTTAGGTGCTGTGTATCAAAAAGAAGCAACAACATTTAAAGTGTGGGCTCCAACTGCGAGGCTTGCGAAAGTAAGAATTTATAAAAGTGATAAAGAATATATCGATCATGAAATGTACAGGGAAGAAAATGGAGTTTGGATTCATATATTACAAGGTAATTTAGACGGAGCACACTATACATTTCTTGTTTGTATTAATTTAATATGGAATGAAGCGGTGGATCCATACGCAAAGTCAGTGACTGTAAATGGGAAATACGGCGTTGTTATCGATTTGGAAAAGACGAATGTAACAAAACGAAAGCAATTACCACCATTACAGTCAATGACAGATGCCATATTGTATGAACTGCATATTCGTGATGCTACTATTCACCCAAACAGTGGAGTGAATAAAAAGGGAACATATAAAGGATTGATGGAAGAGGAGACAACGGGACGAAATGGGACGTTAACGGGATTGTCTCATATAAAAGATTTAGGTGTTACACATGTTGAACTATTGCCTTTATTTTGTTTCGGTGGCATAGATGAGGCGAACCCTTCCTCCGCATATAATTGGGGTTACAATCCATTATATTACAATGCGCCAACAGGATTTTATGCTACAAACCTTTCTGACCCGTATAACAGAATATCAGAGTGTAAACAGGTTATTGAAACATTTCATACGCACGGCATCCGAGTTGTGGTAGATGTTGTATATAACCACGTATTTGAAAGAGAAACATCTTCATTTGAAAAATTGGTGCCTGGGTATTATTTCCGTCACGGTAAAGATGGCATGCCTTCTAATGGGACGGGAGTTGGAAATGATATAGCATCTGAACGGAAAATGATGAGGAAATTTATTATAGAATCTGTTGTATATTGGCTTACTGAATACAATGTTGATGGATTCCGATTTGATTTAATGGGCATTTTAGATGTTGAAACGATGAACGAGGTAGAAATGGAAGTACGAAAAATAAAGCAGGATGCGCTGTTATTAGGTGAAGGATGGGATTTGCAAACACCGCTTCCTCTTGAAGAGAAAGCGACGTTAAATAATGCGAATAAAATGCCATGTATCGCACAGTTTAATGATCAATTTCGTGATGGAATAAAAGGAAGTACTTTTAATATAAATAAACGTGGCTTTGCATTTGGTGGGCATGTAGACTGTAATCATTTGCAGTATATAGTAGCTGGTAGCCTTTTAAGTATGAAAGAAACAGGATTGTTCCTAGAGCCAGTACAAAGCATCAACTATGTAGAATGTCATGACAATATGACGATGTGGGATAAACTAGTGCAAAGTAATCCAGAATCAGAAGAAATTTTGAAAAGGCGTCATCGTTTAGCAACTGCAATGGTTATTCTTTCACAAGGGATTCCTTTCTTACATGCGGGGCAAGAGTTTTATCGTACGAAGCAAGGAAATGAAAATAGCTATAATGCAAATGATGAAATTAATCAATTAGATTGGGATCAAAAAGAGAAAGAGATGGAGACTGTTAACTATATAAAAGGGTTAATTGCGATTCGCAAAGGGCATGGGGCATTCCGATTACAAAATGCAGACCTTATAAAAAAGCATATGACTTTTTTGCAAACATCTACAGAAGTACTGGCATATCACCTGCAACATGTAGAATTATTTGGGCCGTGGAAAGAGATTGTAGTTTTATTTAATAGCGGTTTGGAAGCTAAAACGGTGCAGCTGCCAAAAGAAGAAACGTGGCATGTGTTAGTAAACGAAAAGCAAGCGAAAATAGAGCCAATTTCTTCATTTAGAGGAAAGGAACTTCAATTGGCTCCAATTAGCACGTATATATTGACGATAATGTGACAAATCGCTACTTGACGATGAGAATGTAATAAATGTAGAATTGACAAAGGTGACGATTTTGATAAGTTGTCATTATATGAGTGATTTTGTAAAATAAACTAGAAGAACAGGTGATTTATCCTGTTTTCGGCTTATGCCAAGTTTTTTTCATTCAAATACAGTAAAATATATGAATCCACAACATGTGTAGAAATGTTGCGGTTTTTCTTTTCATACTATAAAAGATAAGGATTTGTTAACGGGTAATGAATATGGAATGGTTGGAACAATTATTAGGAAAAGAGTGGAGTCTTATACCAGCTGGTGGAGTAACGGGCGATGCATATATTGCGCAAAACGGACAACAAAAGTTATTTTTAAAGCGGAATACATCGCCCTTTTTAGCGGTATTGTCAGCAGAAGGAATTGTTCCAAAATTACTTTGGACAAGAAGGGTAACGAACGGTGATGTAATTTCTGCTCAAAAATGGCTTCCGGGACAGAAGTTAGAGCCAGAGGATATGAAACTAGAACGTGTTGCGAAACTTTTGAAGAAAATACACTCCTCTAAAGCGCTTGTGCAGATGATTCAAAGGCTAGGAAAGCAGCCGCTTCATGGGCAAGAGCTATTACAACAATTACAGCTCGTTTTAAGAGGAGATATAAGAGTTGATGAAACAATTCAGCAAGGTCTTCAATATTTAACTGAGTCATTAAAAGATATTGAGTACAATGAATTCGTTGTATGCCATTGTGATGTAAACCATAACAATTGGATATTGTCGGATGAAGATGAATTGTTTTTAATTGATTGGGATGGAGCTGTTATTGCTGACCCAGCTCTGGATCTTGGTATGTTATTATATTGGTATGTTCCGCGCCATGAATGGAGTGAGTGGCTCGGATATTATGAGGTTGAACTAGATGAATCATTGCTTAGGCGTATGAGATGGTATGTGATAGCACAAACGATTTTATCTATTCAATGGCACACAACAAAAAAGCAGCAAGCAGAAGCTAAATATTGGCACCAATATTTACAGCAACTACTTGCTTCAGAATAATACTTAAGAAAAATTGTCCATTCCAGCAATCCACTGAGTAAGTTGTTCTTGATTATTGGAAATATGGTTGTCCAAATTAGAGGAATATTTACCCGATTGACTATAAGAATATACATCGTTTAGCATTGCTTTAGTGTCACTACTTATACTATCGTTTGCGAGTAACGATTGAATGAGTCGCTCTAATTGCTCGCATTCAGAAACTGTCCCGCAGCAATCACTTTGATGATTGATTAAAATATCTTTTAACACTTCTAATTGATGCTGTTGATTAATTGGCATGAACGGATCATCCTTTCGATTGTTGTTCTCTTTGGAACATGTAAGAGAAGAAGCTGCTCGTCATGGAGTAGTTAATCATTGGCTAACGAAACATCGGAGTTTCGTTTAATGCTTTATGTAGTTTTTATCAAAATGGTACATCTTATACTTGAAAGAAACGGACCGAGTGCTCGTACGTACTTGGTTTTTTGCTTGATAGATTGATTAAAACAGAAAGAAGGAATTTTTCCTTTGAAATAGTTTTGTAAAGAGAGGGAGACATCTATGCGTTTAAGACATAAGCCTTATGCAATGGATCGAATTAATGAGTATTCACATATCGTAATTGGGAGCCCAGAGGAGCGCGCTGGTAACTGGAAAGAAGTATTTGGAAATGAACAGCCAATTCATATTGAAGTAGGTACAGGACGTGGCCGCTTTATGTATGATATGGCAAAAGCAAATCCGCATATAAACTATATTGGAATTGAAAAATTCACAAGTGTTGTTGTAGATGCACTTGATAAATTAATTGAAGAAGAAGTACCAAACTTAAAGTTAATTAATAAAGATGCTGAAGATTTAACAGTTTTCTTTGCGAAAGGTGAAATTGACCGCGTTTATTTAAACTTCTCAGATCCATGGCCGAAGAATCGTCATACGAAGCGTCGTTTAACGTATAAAACATTTTTACGCAATTATGAAGAAGTGTTAGTAGATGGCGGAGAAATTCATTTCAAAACTGATAACCAAGGATTATTTGAATATTCTCTTATGAGTATGGCTGAGTATGGTATGTTATTAACTTACCTTAGCCTAGATCTTCATAATAGTGATTATGAAGGAAACATTATGACAGAATACGAAGAGAAATTCTCTAGTAAAGGTCATCGTATTTACCGAGTTGAAGCAAAATATCGTACGGAGCCTATGCAGTAATGCATAGGTTTTTTATATGAAAAATAATCGGAATATTATGTTAAAATTAAATAGAAAAGGGGGATGGGATATGGAACAGTTACAAATTGGAAATATAAAAGTGACGTGGCTAAAAGGTGGGAATACACATTTAGATGGAGGCGCGATGTTTGGAGTTGTGCCAAAAGTACTTTGGTCACGCAAATATAAACATAATGATACAAATCATATTTATTTACGAACAGATCCGTTACTCTTACAAACGAAAGAAGGAAACATGCTTATTGATTCAGGGATAGGGAACGGTAAATTGAATGAGAAAATGAAGCGGAATCAAGGTGTAACAGAAGAATCATCAGTTAAGGAATCTTTAGAAAAGCTGGGACTGCATGCTGAAGATATTCATTACGTCTTAATGACGCATCTTCATTTTGACCATGCATCTGGTTTAACAAAATGGGAGGGAAATCACCTTGTTCCGGCGTTTCCGAACGCAACGATTTATGTAAGTGAGACTGAATGGAATGAAATGAAAAATCCGAATGTTAGATCGCGTAATACATATTGGAAGGAAAATTGGGAGCCAATCGTTGATAAGATTGTTACTTTTCAGCAGGAAATAGAAATTACGGATGAAATAAAGATGGTGCATACGGGTGGTCATAGCGATGGACATGCCGTTGTCAGTCTTGAAAGTCAGGGTGAAACGATGCTTCATTTAGCGGATATTTTACCGACGCATGCACATCAAAATGTATTATGGGTAATGGCATACGATGATTATCCGATGACATCGATTGAACATAAACAAAAGTGGATGAAGTATGGTGCTGAAAAAGAGGCGTGGTTTACTTTTTATCATGATGCATATTACCGTGCAGTAAAGTGGAATGAGGAAGGGCATATAGTGGAAAAGATAGAGAGAAAAACAAATATAGAAGCTTAATATTAATAAGAGGAGGGTGTCCAAAAATATTTATTGGAACAATCTCCACTTATTATGTATTGCTGTTATTATCAGCTTTTGTTGGTAATTCTCAAAAAGAAAAGAGGTTCACCTAATGGGAAACCTCTTTTTATGCTGCTATAACCTCTAAAACAGTACCTGTTTTAGCATCAACTAAAAATTCAAATCGTTCTTGTATTTCATCTAACATCGTTGTAAGACCGCCGCGATAAACTTCGTACGCGACATCATATTTTTCAAATGTCTCTGGAACCATATGTACCCAAGAGCCAGTAATTTCACCTTTATGACTTAATGCTTGTTTCACCATTTTTAATGCTTTTTCTGAAGAAATATGGGATTGTTCTTGTACTTTGTTTGCAACGAAATAACCAGCTGCGAATCCAACGCCAAGACCTGTGACTAAACCTTTCCAGCTCATATATTCACCTCAATTCTGTAAAATAAAAATAGTGTACCAATAATAATTATAATGCAAATGCTACTAAAAAAGAAGAAACTAGAAACATTTCGAAAATTTCGTTACAATAAAAGAGGTATTCTACTAAGGTTTGAAAGAAGGGGACTTCGTGAATAAAGAGACATTACAATTATTTCGTACGTTAACAGAATTACAAGGTGCATCAGGTTTTGAACATGATGTGCGCCGTTTTATGAAGCAAGAATTAAGCAAATATGCTGATGAGATTGTGCAAGACGGTTTAGGGAGCGTATTTGGCCTGAAAAAAGGGGACGAAACTGGCCCGCGCGTTCTTGTAGCAGGTCATATGGATGAAGTAGGTTTCATGGTTACGCAAATTACGAAAAATGGGATGCTTCGTTTTCAAACGTTAGGTGGCTGGTGGAGCCAAGTGCTATTAGCTCAGCGTGTACAAGTTATGACGAAGAATGGTCCTGTTATTGGGGTTGTTGGTTCAATTCCTCCGCATTTATTAAGTGATGCGCAGCGTGCAAAACCGATGGATATAAAAAATATGTTAATTGATATAGGTGCAGATAGCTATGAAGATGCGATTGAAATTGGCATAAAGCCAGGGCAACAAATCGTTCCAATCTGCCCATTCACGCCAATGGCAAATGAAAAGAAAATTATGGCGAAAGCTTGGGACAACCGTTACGGATGTGGCCTTGCTATCGAATTGCTAAAAGAATTAAAAGATGAAACATTACCAAACACATTATACTCTGGTGCGACTGTACAAGAAGAAGTAGGTCTTCGCGGAGCACAAACTGCTGCAAATATGATTCAACCAGATATTTTCTATGCGCTTGATGCAAGTCCAGCAAATGATGCATCTGGTGATAAGACGCAGTTCGGTCAATTAGGAAAAGGAGCGCTTCTTCGTATTTATGACCGTACAATGGTAACACATAGAGGAATGCGTGAATTTATTTTAGATACAGCAGAAACACATAACATTCCGTACCAATACTTTATTTCACAAGGTGGTACAGATGCGGGCCGTGTGCATACAAGTAACTCTGGTATCCCATCAGCAGTAATTGGTGTTTGTGCACGCTACATTCATACACATGCTTCTATTTTACATGTTGATGATTATGCGGCAGCGAAGGAATTAATTACGAAGCTTGTGAGAGCAACGGATAAGACGACGTTAGAGACGATTAAGAATAACGCGTAAAGAGGAGGGGTGAAAAACTCTTCTTTTTTTAGGTTGAATAGATGACCCAGTGATATGTGGTGGCGGTTAGTGCCTAAATGGTGCTCGAGCGATGTATTTAAACCCCGGATAGGAAGCGAGAGGAAGGCTGTTTTTGTGTTCGAGGCCGGGAATGATTTTAGAAAAGCTCTTTTTTTGTTGAATAGATGACCCAGCGATATGTGGTAGCGGTCAGTGCTTAATTGTTGCTCGAGCGGTGTATAAACCTCGGGGGAGAAAGATAGATGAAGGCTGCTCTTATGTTCGAGGCCGGACATATTGTGGAAAGTTACTTTCTTTTTTTTGTTGAATAGATGACTCAGTGATATGTGGTAGCGGTTAGTGCTTAATTGTTGCTCACTCCGAATAGATAGTGAGTACGATCTATTTTAACGTTCGAGGCCCGAAGTTGTGAAAGTGAAAAGTTTGAATGTAGAAGGAATTTGAGTGTGAATTTTTGTAGAGGTGAATGAAATGAAGGTAGTAGTTGGATCGAGGAATAAGACGAAGGTTGGGGCTGTGGAGAAGGTTTGGAAAGATGTTACGGTTATGTCTCTTTCTGTTCCGTCGGGAGTATCGGCACAACCATTTTCAGATGAAGAGACGATGCAAGGAGCGATTAATAGGGCGAAGCGAGCATTACAAGAAGGAGAAGCGCAAATTGGCATTGGACTTGAAGGCGGCGTGATGAAAACGGAGCATGGGTTATTTATGTGTAACTGGGGTGCTTTAGCGACGATTGACGGTAAAACATTTGTTGCGGGCGGGGCACGTATTAAGTTACCAGACGATTTTTTAGCACCGCTTGAAGAAGGAAAAGAGCTAAGTGAAGTGATGGAAGAGTTTGTAGAGCGAAAAGATATTCGTAGTCACGAAGGTGCTATCGGTATTTTTACAGATGATTATGTCGACCGAACGGAATTATTTGTACACGTTGTTAAGTTACTTGTTGGGCAATATAAGTATGATGAAAAGCAAGCATAAACCTTGCACCATGCGCGATGTATGGTAGTATAAAGAAAAGATTATAGTGTGAAAAGGTGCACTCATTAGAGGAGGAAATATAGATGAAATCATTAGAAAGCATGGAACAATTCCAAGAATTAAAAAATGAAGAGAATGTAGTCTTCATGTTCTCAGCAGAATGGTGCCCAGATTGCCGTTTCGTTGATCCATTTATGCCAGAAGTAGAAGAGAAGTATAGTGATTTCTCATTTTACTATGTAGATCGTGATGAGTTTATTGATCTATGCGTGAAGGTAGACGTATTTGGCATTCCAAGCTTTGTAGCGTACAATAAAGGTGAAGAAACTGGACGCTATGTAAATAAAGATCGTAAAACACAAGAGCAAATCGAAGAGTTTATTGAAGGTTTAAAATAAGACAATTAGCCAATTGAATTGTAAAAACAACCTCTACCTTCGCGGGGGAGGTTATTTTTTTGGAAGGGAGGAAAAAGAGATGAAAATGACAAGTAAAAAGATGAAAGACGAGTTAATGAAGAAATTATCTCGACCAGAATGGGGCTTTCATTATGATAGCGAGAAAGAAGTTCTTCGTATTGAACAAACAGACTCGAAAAAAGGTATTAACGTATCACTTCCAGGAGTAGTGGCAAAATGGGAAGTGAACAAAGAAAAAGCGATTGAAGAGGTCGCTTATTACGTACAAGAAGCGCTAATTGCAATGCATAAAGAAGAAAATAGCACGGCGAAAATTTTACCTGTTATTCGCTCTACTTCTTTCCCGAAACAATCAGAAGAAGGAAATCCGTTTATTATGACGGACCATACGGCGGAAACACGTATTTATTATGCGCTCGATTCTAATAAAACGTATCGACTAATTGATGAGCGTCTATTACAAAAATTAGAACTTACAGAGCAGCAAGTGCGTGAAATGGCATTATTCAACGCTCGCTCATTAGGTTATGAATTTAAACAAGAAACAGTAGCTGGTAATACATTCTACTTTTTAAACACAAATGATGGGTATGATGCGACTCGTATTTTAAACGAATCGTTACTACAATCGATGCGTGAAAAGATTTCTGGTGACATGGTTGTTGCTGTTCCTCACCAAGATGTATTAATTATTGCTGATATCGTCAACGAAATCGGTTATGATATTATTGCACAAATGACAATGAAATTTTTTGCCGAAGGGCATGTTCCGATTACATCACTTTCATTCGTATATGAAGATGGGGACTTCGAGCCAATCTTTATTTTAGCGAAGAATCGGAAGAAGACAGATGAAAAAGAGAAAGGATGAACGAAGTGAACGTTTTTTACAACCTTGAAGGAATTGGTGACACTTTAATTGTTACCTTACAAGATATTACTTTAGAAAACCGTACATTTGACCGTAAAGGAGATGTTGCTCGCGTTTATGATCGTGAAAGCAACGTAACAGGAGGATTCAACATCTTTAATGCGTCTTCTTATGTAGAAGTAACAGACAACGGAAACGTTACATTAACGAAAGAGTTTGTTGAAAAAATTAACGACATTTTAGCGAAGAATGGCTTTGAAGAAAAAGTAGAAGCTGATTTCACGCCGAAATTTGTTGTAGGCTATGTAGCTGAAAAAGAGAAGCATCCAAACGCTGATAAATTAAACATTTGTACAGTAGAAATCGGTACAGAAACATTACAAATCGTATGTGGTGCACCGAACGTTGATGCAGGACAAAAAGTTGTCGTTGCGAAAATTGGTGCTGTAATGCCAAGCGGTATGTTAATTAAACCTGCTGAGCTTCGCGGTGTTCCTTCTTCTGGAATGATCTGCTCTGCACGTGAATTAGAGCTTCCAGATGCTCCACAAGAAAAAGGTATTCTTGTATTAGAAGATAGCTTTGAAGTTGGACAAGAATTTAAATTTTAATTGATATTAGAAAAGTAGTCTCGCATACGTGAGGCTATTTTTTTGTGCGAAATTCCTAGCATTGTAACGTTTTCTCTCAAAATCTATATTGTATTTTTAAAATAGATTAGGTAAAATTTAGAAAAAAGAAGGGGATAGACGTATGAAACAACAACCAAAAATTGCAGAACTTCTGAAACGAATTGAAACTTCAAAACAGCAAGATATCGAGTTAGGTTCCTATGAAATATATGTGTTTAGTGAAATTGAATTAGAAAAAGGGCAAATCGGTTACCGATATGATAAACATAAAAATTCATTAATAAGCAATGAAAGCGGAAAATGGCAAGAAGGATGGATTGTTATCGGATATGAAACGGATATGGGAGATCCTGTTTTCGTTAATGTAGATGAAGATACTTACCCTGTTTATACAGCTGAGCGCGGTACGGAAACGTGGCAACCGATTTATATCGGGAATATGGATGATATTATAAAAATACTGTAAGAAAATGTTTTGAGCCCGGTGCAAAGTGATAGGAGAGAAAAATGAAGTATATAAAAATAATGTGTGCTATTGCAGTCATTGGAATATATATGGGAGGTTGTTCACAAGAACAACCGAAAAAAGAAACAACATCTTCTGTACAAGAAAAAAACAACGATAAAAAAGAAGACGCACCGGTAGAAAAGCAGCAAGAAGAACAAGAAAAGAAAGAAGAACCGCAAGCAATTCAAACGAGTGAGCAAGCCGAACTTAAGCAGGAGGAAGTGTCGGCCAAAGAAAAGACAGAGGAAATCCCGCCGGCGCAGACAACTGAACAGCCCGTACAAAATAATGAACAAAAAGTAGAGAGTAAGGAGAAACAAGAAAAGTTTCTCGTCGTTATTGATCCAGGGCATCAACAAAAAGCGAATTTAAATTTAGAGCCAATTGGTCCAGGAGCAACTACGCAAAAATATAAAGTAACAGACGGAACAGCGGGAGTTGTAACGAAAAAGAGGGAATCAGTTCTTGTATTAGAGATGGCTTTTATATTGAAAGAAAAACTGGAAGCAAAAGGTATACAAGTATTGATGACGAGAACGTCACATGAGGTTGATATAAGTAATAAGGAACGAGCGACATTCGCGAATGATCATAAGGCGAATTTATTTTTACGTCTTCACGCGGACGGTTCTGAAAATCCAAACCAAAGTGGGTTCGCTGTATTGACGCCAGCAGAAGGAAATCAATATACGAAAGAAATCTATGCTGAAAGTCTTCAAGTCTCCCAAACAATTGTAAACAAAATGAGGGGAAATCATCAGGTGAAAGTAAATGGAATTAAATTTCGAGATGACCTTTCTGGATTTAATTGGTCGAAAGTACCTGGAGTACTATTAGAACTCGGATTTATGTCAAACCCAGAAGAAGACAAAAAATTATCTGACCCACAGTATGTAAATTCTTTATTACAAAGCGTGACGGATAGTGTAGATGAATATCGGAAAAATAAAGCTTAAACTGCAGTCTTATATGGAAGGCTGCTTTTTTCTATATACAAAATACTCGTAAATTAGAATATTATGGATAAAGTTAATATGCTTAATTTTACCTGCACTTTTTGCTGAATGCTGATACAATAAAGGATGTTACTATTTAGTAGAAAGAGTGGTAAGCATGTTAGATTGGATGAAAAAGCTGTTTAACAAAGAGGAAGAAAAAACAGCGATAAATAAAGAAGTACCAAAGCAAATTGAAAGTCAGCCGAAAATTCTTCGTGTAAACCACTACACTGAAGCAAGAGAAGCACAAATGGCAAGTCGGAATGCAGGGAAATGCCGTTTTCCATTAATACCAGATAATGGCTTCGATGAGGAGAATGTAAGAGAACTACCTAACTTTGAAGAACAACCTATTCAAAGAGGAGCATATGAAGAACAGCCTACTCAAAGAGGAATAAAAGTGGAAAGAAGCAGACGACCGTATGTGGAAACAGAAGCACCTACATATGAGGAACCGGAATTGCAATATGAACCGGAACCAGAGCCTGTCGTAAAAAAAGCATTCGTACCGTCGCAAGAAAGTAACCGTAGACCATTTCGTCCAACAGAAATGATTTCTCCGATTTATGGATATAACCGTCCTTCAGTAGAAACGAAGGTTGTGCAGGAGGAAGAAAAAGAAAGAGAAGATCTTGAAATATCCGTTGAAGGAAAAGCAGTTGTTGACGCATGGTTAGAGAAAAAGGGATATACATTATCCGACTTTTCGGGAGTTCTACAAGGGAGTTCATCTGTTAAGAATGAAGTGAACGAACGAAGTAATAAAGTAGAAGAAAAATCGGTTGTGGATGCATGGTTAGAGAAAAACGGTTACGAAGTTGAACGTCAAGCCCCTTCATTAGAAGAAAGCCAGAGTGATGAATTGCTTCATAAAACAGTAGGACAGCATGTGGAAGAAGAGGCTACAATTGTACAAGCCTTGAAGCAGGAGCAAGATGTAGTGGCGTTATCATCTACAGAAGATAACGAAGAAACTTTACAAGAAGAGTCAATAGATTCTAAAGTAGAGCATGTGTATTCGATATTAACAGAAGAAAATGAATGTAATACAGAAATAGAAGAAACTGTTGCTGAAGTTGCAGCAAATCAAGTCGAAGAAGGATCCTTAGAAGATGTAGTGATTGTAAAAGCAGATGAAAAGCTTGAAGAAACAATTACTATAGAAATACCAGATGCTTTTGAAGAAGAATCTAAGGAAGCAGAAGAAGTTGCGGAGTTAGAAGAACCTGAGGAAGCAGAAGAAGTTGCGGAGTTAGAAGAATCTGAGGAAGCAGAAGAAGTTGCGGAGTTAGAAGAATCTGAGGAAGCAGCAGAGGTTGCGGAGTTAGAAGAACCTGAGGAAGCAGCAGAGGTTGCGGAGGTAGAAGAATCTGAGGAAGCAGCAGAGGTTGCGGAGGTAGAGGA
>NZ_JAKUGX010000042.1:0-32910 GCF_022664195.1 Bacillus cereus group sp. BfR-BA-01316 | reverse complement strand
ACCCGAACTTTTCTAAAATAGGAAGGTCATTTGTTGAAAATACATAACTATTTTCTAGCGCAACGTGTTCGTGCCATGCCCAGTTTGGTACAACAAAGAAGTCTCCTTTCGACCAGTCAAAGCGAACACCATTAATAATCGTATATCCTGCCCCTTCATGCACATGATAGATTGATGCATGCGTATGACGGTGTGCTTTTCCTTTGAATCCCTTCGGCAATTTTTGCATCCAAGCTGCAATCGTTGGACACGCTGTCTCACCGTTCGATGAATTTATATATTCAACAGCATAACCATCGTAAGCATCTGGCTCAAAACGACTTAATCCGTTAAGCGCTGCTTCCGTCCCTAACCATTTGTAAGAACTAAGTGGAGCTTTCTTTGCATATCGGTCGGAAATCGGTCGAACCATTCCACCTTCATAACGCTGAGCAGTATAATTGTCCGGCACATTTGGCTGTTCAATTTTTTCTGGATACGGCTCAAAGAACGTACCGCCGAGATAATAAATGGTCGGAATATCAAGACAATCCATCCAAATCATCGGTTTGTCACCAGTGTGACCATGTCCATGCCACAGTCCATTTGGAGTTGTTAAAAAGTCTCCCCGTTCCATGAAAATACGCTCTCCTTGCACAATTGAGTAAGCCCCTTCTCCTTCCATGACGAAACGTAACGCATTTTGAACATGCCGATGTGACGGAGCGGTTTCTCCAGGTTGTATCAATTGAACCGCTGCATATAACGTTTGTGTAGTCGATGCCCAGCCCCATGGCTTTCTATAATTAAGTCCTGGATTTTGGAAATAAATCGCCCTTCGTTCTCCACCGCGATCTGGTGTAAATATTTGCGTCGCTTCCATTAACTTTTTGTGAAGCAATTCAGATTTCCAAAGGTACGCTTGTGCATGTGGTTCAGGTGTATGTTTCATTAAATCTGGGATCGCGTTCCAAAGTGGTCCGAGATGATATTGTTCTATATCACGATTGAAATCTTGTACGAGTGCACTTTCAAAAAAAGCATTTTTTTCCGCCATGTTATTTGCCTCCTTTATCGCTCATTAAATTTACATAAATTTCGCTCGATTTGGTTATAATGCTTTTCTGTATGCTCTACGATGAGGTGATTAACGATGAATTCAATCGGCTTGTTGTCGAAACGAGGATTGCGACTTGGAGCCTGTATGGTTAAATCTTCGACTGTTAATTTTTTTAATACATTCTCTATTATGATAGGTATTGAAGAGAGCTGTTGAATGACTCCGTCTACAGAAAGTTTATTTATATTCTCTTCTGAAACTGTTTGTAGTCGTACTTCATCTGTCAAGCCACGGCCCCATAGCTTTTCAGGTTGTAATTTAATATTGTTAATTTCTTTTGCCCAATACGGAATTGCTTCTACTAAATGTGTAATAATTTGCATAACTGACCATTCGTCTTCTGACGGTTTCCAACGAACCGTTTCCTCAGGCAAAGACTTAACAACAGTTTCTATTTTATTAATCGATTCACAGATAGATTCGATAGCATTAATCTGCAAATTTTTAGTCATAGCACCGGCACCTCTGATGTTTGTTTCACTCTATTTTCAAGTACACCTACTTGATCAACCTCAATACGAACGATGTCTCCATCTTTAAGAAATACTTGCGGATTATGCGCTACACCTACACCACCTGGAGTACCCGTTAAGATGACATCACCTGGCTCTAATGTTATTAAATTGGATAAGAATGCAACAAGATATTGAACTGAGAATACTAGATTTGCGGTATTAGACTGTTGACGCTTCTCTCCATTAACTGTTAAAACAATATCTAATCCAGATGGGTCTGTTAATTCATCCGCTGTAATTAACCACGGCCCCATTGGAGCACTTCCTTCAACTGTCTTACCTTGCAGCCACTGAATTGTACGGCGCTGAATATCACGGTAAGTAATATCATTGGCGATCGTGTACCCTGCCACATACTCAAGGGCGTCTGCTTCTGAAACATTCCGAGCACGCTTTCCAATTACAAAAGCAAATTCCGCTTCATAATCTAGCTGTTCAGAAATTGGATAAAAAGGAATATCATCTTGTGGGCCAACTACAGTATTAGCAAACTTCGCAAAGATAACTGGATATGGCGGTAACTCTCGTTTCATTTCCAAAATATGCTCACGATAATTGTGACCTACACAAATAATTTTTCCTGGAGAAGGAACTGGAGCTTCGATTTTGACTTCCTCTTCTTCAAATATCATTTTAATTTCATTCTCTTTCGTAAGTGCATAAGCAACAGCATCTTTTGCTAGATTCATACTTTCTGTTCCGCCTTGTAAGAACCCATTCATATCCTTTGGAATATACGCTTCTGCAATTTGAGCGGCACGAAGTTTCCCCTCTGATTTCAGTTTTGCTTTAAAAGCTGCATGCAGATCAATCAATTTCCGATTTTCTAAAGCTGCAATTCTAGTTTCTCCGCTATGGGTAAAAGTAACAAGTTTCATATTTATCTTCCTCTCTTAAAATATAGATCTCAAATAGATAAACCTCTTTCTTCTTATACAATCAAAAGCAAGTGCGGGCCACATTTTTATATACCCCTATCTTTGTTACAATAGATAAAAAGTATTACCTTCTGGACCAAGAGGTAAATGCCCCGCTTCAAGTAACTCAACAATTGGAAGGAGCACATTATTTCCTTCAGCTAATTCAGCTGCACATGCAAGAACACTGATGTACATCGCATGCCCTACGAGAAATTTGACCATTTTCTCATCACCAAATATATTGAATGCTTGTTTATAGGCTCCGTGGAATATTGCCTCAGGAACTTTATCCACCACATCTGCAAGGAGTTTTTCGTTTCCTGTGCGTACAATTTTCTCCATTAACTGATCTGGTACTTCTTCTAGCGCTTCCCATAAAGTACTTCTTTCAAAAGAAAGCCTTTCAATTGTTTCATTTAATTGTTTTCTCGAAATCCATCTTATTTCATATTCACTAATGTTTAGTGAACTCATGAATCGATCTACTTTCTTTTCGGCTTCTAGATTTTGTTGTCCAGCGTTCACATACCAGTCCAAAGTCGTTAACCGCTCAATCATTTCATTTGCAGAACGAGCACCAGAACCATACTTTTCTTCATTTATTAATTGTGACAAAGCCATTTCATATCGCTCCTTTCATATCGTTCACGTTACTCATCTAGCTGTTTTCCCTTACAATTTCACCTATATTAATATTTCGTTGTCAATTCAGGAGGCCCAAACTTTGGTCCGTATGGTCCTTCATCAAGCCATCTTCCCAATCTTGGAACGATGGATACCATTGAGGCCGCAATTTCTCTTTTCATATTCATTTCAGGAGAATTCCCCTGAAGGTGATGAAGTGCAGTCGTTGAAGCGTCGCGGTTCCATTTGGCTGCGATTTGGCGTTCCCTTGCAGCTGCTTCAATCGCTTCTATCCGTTCTTCCTCAGAATGAGATTGTAATGCTTTCTCAATACCTCGCGCAGCAATTACAGCATCTGGAACCCCAGAATTTAATCCACGTGCACCGAATGGAGCAAATAAATGTGCAGCTTCTCCAGCTAGAAGAATGCGACGATTTACGTCAGTAAACGAATTTGCCACTACTTGGTGGAAACGGTATGAAGACACCCATGTAATCCGCTCAGCGTACTTAGGATCCATCACTTTTGGTAACCACTCCTTAGCATTTTCAATATTTGTATACTCCTCTGGGTTGTCTGATTCAAGCAGCTGTAAATCAATACGCCATCCTCCTTTAAATGGAACAAACATTACGTTTCTTCCCCCCATAGCTGGATGTTGATAATGGAATATTCTCTCTAAAGGAAGCGGATCCGTTTCATCTTCTTTTGCATCTACAACGATAAAAGTATCTGCTGTACGCGGGCCTTCGAATTCTAATCCGGCCTGCTCTCTTACGATTGAACGCGCTCCATCACAACCAATCACATACTGTGCCTTCAAAGTTTCGCCATATGTAGTAGTTAATTGCACTCCGTAATCAGTAACATCTAAATTCTTGAGTGGGGCATTCCAAAGGAATTCAACCCCTACTTCCATGCAAGCCTCATAAATATGCTTTTCAATCTCATCCTGATGGAGAGCTGTAAAATGAGGTAATTTGTTGTACTTAAGGTTTTCATCTTTGCCGTAATTGCGCACATACACTTCTTTGCCTTTGTAAAATGTTCGTTTGACAGGCCAAATGATTCCGTTTCGAGCAAGTGTAAAACCAAGGCCTTCAGCAGTCTCCTCAAGAAGCTTCAATGAAGCACTATGCAAATAAATGGCTCTACTTCCTGGGCGTGGTCTGCCAAATGGTTCTGCTTCAATTACTAAAGTTGATATCCCCTTTTTTTGTAATGCAAGTCCTGCTATTAACCCTACTGGACCTGCGCCAACGACGATTGCATCATATTTTTTTTCTTTTGCCATATATAACTCCCCTTTATTAATAAATTTCCAACAATCGGCTCTTGCTCGTACGTTTTCAACTCTCCACTGCCTATATCTCCGGCATCATCTTCTCACGAATATCCTCAGGTATTGGATACGCTTTCGCTTTTTCTTTGAAAGAAGTCCATGCACGAGTTTCATAACCTTCTGCCACAACCCGTTCCCCTTTTACAAAAACATGCTGAATTGTAAAAACTTTATTATGCAATTCGTTCACAGTACTTTTCACAACTACTTGGTCTTCAAAACGAAGAGGTGACTTAAATTGACATTTTGCTTCTAGTAAGGGCAAACCAATTTGTTGTTCTTCGTAAAGTTCGACTGAAGGAAAACCAATTTTTTTAAAATATTCATGAGTTGCTTCATCCATCCATTTATAAAAATTAGGATAATACACAATGCCAGCTGCATCTGTATCTCCCCATCTTACTTGAAAAGTATACTCTTCCATTATGCCTTTACCTCCTTTCTATCAAACTGTTGGACTAATATTTGAAGATACTTGTTCTCTCAGTTTCAACTTTTGAATTTTCCCACTTGCTGTTACTGGAAATTCATCTGTAAAGATCACTTTCTCTGGTATTTTATAAATTGCCATTCTCTCTTTAAGATACAGTTTCATTTCTTCTTCTGAACTAACTTCTCCATTTTTTAACCGTATGACCGCACACGCAACTTCCCCGAGCACTTTATCTGGAAGACCTACAACTGCTGCTTCTATTATTTTTGGATGTTTCATAATGACTGCTTCAATTTCTTGAGGATAAACGTTTAACCCACCTCTTATGATCATCTCTTTCTTTCGCCCTACGAACCTTAAATATCCTTGATGATCAAGGGTACCTAAATCTCCTGAATAATACCAATCTTCATTATCCAAAACCTGTTTTGTCTGTTCAGGCATATTATAATAACCTTTCATTACTCCAAATCCCTTAACTGCGATTTCTCCCACTTCTCCAGGCGGGAGCGCTACTCTATTTTCATCGACAACTTTTAACATAACTCCTGGAATTGCCTTTCCGAGCGTTTCTATAATGTTCTGCTTCGTATCACTATAAGAAGTCATCGTGACTGAAACCGTTTCAGTTATTCCAAATGATTGACAAAGGTTAATCCCCATCCGTTCTCGTATCTCCGTCACTGTTTTTGCCGGAATAGGTGCAGCGCCAACTAATCCGGCACGCAATGAAGATAAATCATATTTATCAAAATCCTCTAATTCTAGTTCTTTTATAAACATTGTTGGTACGCCTTTTTGGATGGTTACCTTTTCTTGTGCAATTAATTGTAAAGTTTCTCGCGGACGGAATTTTTCTTGTAATATCATTCGTCCTCCCATCGCTACTGCACAAAGCATATTAATTGCCATACCGAAAATATGAAACAGTGGTGCTGAAATAATAAATACATCATCTTGTGTACAATGCAGCTCTATTCCTATCGTTTGTGCAGATTGTACAACAGCACGGTGTGTAACCATTACACCTTTTGGGGTTCCCGTCGTCCCTGACGTATATAATATACAAAACAAATCATCGTTCACATTTATATTCACTGGTTCAATATCCATTGTTTCTGTACGCATTAACTCCTCATACGAACAGAGATTTGATTGCGAAAACCTTACTGTAATCGCTTTTTGTACCATAGTAAGCACTTTTTCAAAACCAAAATTCTTCTCAAATTCTCCTGAAGCTATTAATAGCTTCGGAGCTGAACTTTTCAATATATACTCAATTTCATATGATTTATATTTTGGATTAAACGGAACGATTATCGCTCCTAATTTTGCTGCTGCAAAATATATAACTACTGTTTCGGACCAGTTTGGTAGAGATACAGCGATACGGTCTCCTTTACCTAATCCTAGTCTCTTAAATGCAGTAGCCAAACAATCTACTTCGGTTTTCAATTGTTTGTATGTAATTCGTCTCGTTAAATCATATATTGCTTCTTTTTCACCATAAGATGAAGTAATAGATTCTAACAGTTCATACACCGCTAATAAGTTCATATTCTTTTTCATTCTCTCACTCACTTTCTATCGTCTTACCTACTAGCTCGCGTTTTTTATCCCATACTTATAGCGGGACATACGATATAGGAAAACCAGGAAGGACTCTCCCTGGTTTTTCTAGTACAACGCTTCCCAAATCGCTGCAATTCCTTGACCTCCGCCAATACAAACAGCGGAAACCCCATACTTTTTATTTCTTCTTCTTAGTTCATAAATTAAGGATAGAGAAATTCTCGTTCCACTCGCAGCAAGTGGATGGCCTATCGCAATTGCCCCTCCATTTACATTCGCTTTATCAAGATCGAATCCTAATTCTTTTTGACAAGCTAAGTACTGCGCAGAAAATGCTTCATTGATTTCAATCAAATCTAAATCTGCTAAAGTTAGATTCGCTTTTTCTAATGCACTTTGAATAGCTGGAACTGGTCCAATTCCCATATACTTTGGTTCTACTCCAACAACAGCCCAAGAAATGAGCTTAGCAATCGGTTTTAATCCTCTATCATTTGCAAAATTACTGGATGCTAAAACAACGGCCGCTGCACCATCCACCATTCCGCTTGCACTACCAGGAGTTACTACACCATTTTCAACAAAACGGGGTTTTAACTTTGCAAGTTTTTCTAGGCTCGTATGACGGATATGCTCATCTTCATGTATAAGCTGTTCTCCTTTTCTTCCTTTCACTGTTACTGGAACAATCTCTTCTTTTAAATACCCTTTTTCCCTTGCTAAAAGAGCTCGCTCATGGCTAGAGAGTGCATGCTGATCTACTTCTTCTCTCGTTAAGTTATATTTTGCAGCCAAGTTTTCAGCTGTTTCTCCCATCGTACATTTACCATACGTATCATAAAGACCATCCCATAACCAATCTTCTAAAACCGGACCACCGAGTGGACTTCCCCATCTCATTCCAGGTATTACATGCGGAACTTGGCTCATGTTCTCAGTTCCTCCTGCAAGTGCAACGTCTGCTTCTCCGCAAAGAATATAACGAGCTGCCGTTAAAATAGATTCAACACCAGTTCCGCAAAGACGATTAATCGTCAACGCGGGGACATGAATAGGTGCTCCGGCTTTTAAACCAACATGCCTTGCTAATAAATGTGCATCTTTACTAGACTGCTGAACATTACCAAATACAACTTGATTAATATCTTCAGCAGATATAGAAGCTTTTCGTATTGCTTCCTTAGCGGCAATTGCCCCTAAATCTGTTGCATTCACGCTCCGAAACGATCCTGAAATTTCAGCGAACGGAGTCCTAGCTCCCTCCAATAAAACAATCTCTGTCATATCCCATTCACCTCATTATTTCCCTAAATATACTGGTTTTCTTTTTTCAACGAATGCTTGTAATCCTTCTTTACGATCCTCTGTTGCGAAAGCATTTCCAAAACATGTGCTTTCAATGATTAAGCCTGTTTCAAGGTCAGCATTACTTCCTACATTTACCGCCGTTTTTAACATTTGAAGTGCAACTGGTGGTTTTTTTGCCAATTTATACGCCCATTCCTTTGCCGCTTCGAATAACTCTTCCGCAGGTACTACCTTGTTGATAATATGTAAATCGAACGCACGATGCGCATCAAACATATCTCCGAAATAGAGTAATTCTTTCGCTATCCCCTGGCCGACAATCTTTTGAAGACGCTGTGTACCTCCGCCTCCAGGAATAATTCCGAGTCCGACTTCTGGAAAAGCGAATTTTGCTTGATCCGAACAAATACGTAAGTCACATGCGAGTGCGAGTTCAAACCCACCGCCAAGAGCTAATCCATTTATCGCCGCAATGACTGGCTTTGACATATTTTCAATTTTGCTAAATACCGTTCGTGAAGTCTTATTCATTTTGTTTACTCCGACAAGATCAAGTGCTGCCATTTCATTAATATCTGCGCCTGCGACAAATGCTTTCCTTCCGCTTCCTGTAAGAACGATTGCTCGTACTTCTTCATTTACCTCTAGTTCACCAAATAGACTGGAAAGTTCATTAAACACTTGTGTATTCAATGGATTTACAGGTGGTCGATTAATTGTAACGATCGCAACTCTATTTTCAATTTCACAAATTAAAAACTCATAATTCATAACTTAATCCCCCATTCTTTATTCATAATCATAAAAACCTGCGCCTGTTTTTTTACCGTGTCTACCTGCTCTAACTAGCTGTTTTAAAAGCAGCGGCGGCGCGTATTGATCATTGTTTAATTCTTCTTTGAAGTACTCCATCACATGATACCCAATGTCTACACCTGCAAAATCTTGAAGTGTAAACGGCCCCATCGGATAATTAAGACCGAGCGTAACTGCCTTGTCGATATCTTCTGCAGAGGCAACGCCATCTTCAAGCAATTTAATTGCCTCTATAAATTGCGGAATCATAATTCGATTAACAATAAATCCTGGGGAATCCTTCTTTACTTCAACTGGTTCTTTCGAAAGTTTTTTAGATAGCGCTTTCAATTCTTCGACTGTTTCATCACTCGTTCGATAACCACGAACAACTTCTACAAGTTTCATAAGTTGTGCAGGGTTAAAGAAATGCATACCCGCCACACGTTCTGGACGGTTCGTCGCTGAAGCGATCTCTGTTATTGACATAGATGAAGTATTTGTTGCGAGTATAACCCCTTCCGGAGCAATCCGGTCAAGCGCAGCAAAGATTTCCTTCTTTAATTCTAACTTTTCTAACACTGCTTCAATGATTACATCTGCGTCTTTCATATCTTCCAAACTAGTAGTCAATCGAATTCGGCCAAGCGCCAATTCTTTATCTTCTTCAGTCATCTTTCCTCTCGTAACACTCTTAGTCATAAATCCATTCATACGTTGCATTGCATTATCTAAAAAGCGTTCCTCAATATCATGTAAAATAACTGTAAATCCATTTAATGCAGCTAAGTTCGCAATTCCAGAACCCATGGATCCTGCACCGACAATACCAATTGTTTGAATCGACATCTTTCATCCCCCTGTTCAACTTTTTTAATATTCTGCAAATAAATTATATCTATATCCAAAAAGTTTTTGTATCTACACAATGTAGGAAAAATATATATTTCTTTCATACATTTTTAGGGGTGTTCTTATGATGCAAATCCAATTGAAAAGAATTATGATTATTTCAAAGACAAAAAGTGCGCGCCTCTAAATATATAACTTTTCCTTGAGGCGCGCACTCTATGATGTAAACATTGCAACTATATGTTAACGTTCTTTACCATTTGATGAAATAACCATCTATACCAATAAAAAATCTGTTTCTGATACCCTCTCATTTTGTTCGTAAACATACTCATAGACAACAATATTCCTCATATTTACGATTTCTAATATTTGTTCTAACTGTTTTAAATACTCCCCACTTTCACAAGAGCTTTCTTTGTGATTTCAATATAAACTATGGTCTAAGACTAGGGGCAATAGCTTTATTTAATTTATTCATATATTTTGTATAAACTCAAATGAGCAAAGAGTAAACGCCCTTGATTTTTGGATTCAAAAAACCGCATCTAATTGTAGACGGTGTCTAACAATTAGCATGCAGTTTTTTCATTTCATTCTCGATGACCACATATACGATGTCATTTTTTATCTTTAATCATAATAACAGGAATCATAATAGTATAATGTTCAACTATTCTCCCTTGTCCTTTCGTCTCACAAACATACTGACATAAAATATCTCCGTTAAGAGTGTAGCCACGTTCCTGAATAATATGTAGGGGTTCATCTAAAATTAATGCTGATAACGGTTCACTCGCATCTTTTTCATATAAATAATACAAACACTCCCCCATATCTACTTGTAAAACCGATTCATCAATAGGTAATTGGCATTCGTTCATTTTCAATTCAGAGGTAGCCATTCCCCAATAACTGTTATTTATATTTTTCATTTTATATTGTTCAAGTGGAATGTATAACGCTGGATACACTGTTGGTAAAAAAGCTAACCATTTTTTTACTAGCGGATTTACACACAACGTTCCTTCATTTAATTGAACATGTTTGAGAAAATAATAAGTTCCAGCTTGCCTTATATACCATTTCCTATCTTCTTGTTTAAATTCTTTTAATAAACTCATAAATTCAGTAATTTGTTTTGTTTCTAATTCTAACCTTTTTATCGCTTCATTTTTTTCAACTATTTTTTCATTACATTTTTTTACTATGTCATCAAATTCTAAGCCATTAAAAATAGATCCAATTTCATTAACATGAAATCCCATTTGGCGAAAACTTTTAATTGCTAAAAACACCCCAAAATCCTCATATGTATAAAATCTAACACGGGTATCTTTATCTTTTTGTGGTTTGAGGAAGCCTTTCTTTTCATAAAATCTTAAAGCATCTATCGAAACACCAAATTCCTTTCCTACTTCTCCTATTTTATATTTCCTCATACATATCACCTTCAAATCTATAATTCCTTTTCAAATACCCTTATAGTGTAACAAGTTTTAAAAACAATTACTTAAAAAATACGCAACTACTTAGCTACTATGTATAAAGCAAAAATAAAAAGAGGTTTCATACCAAGCGAAACCTCTTTTTATCTAATTGAACGTAATTTTGTATATTTAAAAAGTTATATGATGTGCGAAACGTCTATATCATCTAATTATTCAAACTATAATTTTGGCACATAAGTTAAGAAGGAAACTTATGTTATCCCATTACCTCTCCATACATATCATAAAGCTTTAGTGCCATCATTAAATTGAATCTTACTTCGGCATGATTTAAATCAGCTGAAATGAGCGACTCTATTTTTTCAAGCCTGTACAAAAGTGAACTCCTATGAATATAGAGTTCTTCTGCAGCGCTTTTTACATTTCCATTATTTTTCAAAAAAACATGTAATGTATTATATAAGTCTATATTCTTTCCTTCTGAATATTTAAGTAGTGGACCAATTTGTCTATTAATAAATAGGTCTACGGCTGAAGAATGATTTAAATGATGTAAAATGGCATACGATCCTAGATCTTCAAATAGGGCAAACCCCTGTTTGCGAAAGCGACTGTCTAAAATATTTAGAGCTTGTATTGCCTGCTGATAACTAATAAAATAGTCTTCTAGTTGCTGCGTCCCCCCACCAATCCCTATCAATACACTACAGGAAATAGGTGATGAACCTATCCATTTTTGGATGCTATGATATAATGATTCCCAAAATTTTTTCGAGCTGTTTTTCTGCTTTTCAATGGGCACAATTAAGAGTTGCTCCTCAATATGGGAGGCAGCTAAAATGCCAGTTCCTAGTTCCGGGAGACGCGACTTAATCAAATCCCATATAAGTGATTTTTTCGCTTGCTGTTCGAGGAGGTTCCCTTTTCTTAATTCTTTCTCCTCAAGAGAAATCGACAATACAGCTATTCGATGGTTTTTGAAAAGATCCCATTGATACAAGTTTGCATATTGCAAAATGCTATCTCGATCTTCTATTTTTTCAGTGAGCAATTTACTAATAAAACTGTCTTTCATCTGCTCTTTCGTGTCTAGAACGAGCTTTTGTTTAATAAACTGAATTGAGCAAATATTACGAGCTAAATCAACCGTCAATTGATCAAATTCATCCATTCTCCCGCTAGGTCTTCGCACCGCTAAATAACCTAGTAAATTACCGCCCCCATTGATTAACCAAAATGAAAAACAATAACCAATATGTTTTGGATCATTAACATGAAAAGTATCAGTGATTCGTTGCTTTCTTCGTTCTTCTCTTGCCAATTCAGCAAGTTGTTCTGTTAGCTGGTTACCGTTCTCTGTTTTCTCAGTATTAAATGAAACAGGCTGCATAAAGCTATCAAAAATAATAACAGAGTCCTGAAACAGACTGCCAAGCATTGTTGTAATTCCTTCAAAGTTATTATCCTCGACCGTTTCTTTTAACAAAGCTTGTTGGTAATCTAAGAGAAGATGAAGGCGTTGCTTATGTTCTTTCTCTCCATTATATAGCCTTGCATTATCAAGTATAGTGGCCAAATGATTAGCAAGCATTTCCAATGCTTTTAAATCGTCCTTCGAAAAGACTCCTTCACGTTTATTTTCAACATGTAGAACTCCAATTGGTTTCATGTCAATAACCAACGGAACCGTAACCTGTTCACCACCAATGGTCTCAAAAAATGGAAAGTGCTCTTTGAGTACATATTTTTCCTCAACCATGATTTTCTGTGGACACTCCATTTCCCCATATGACGGCGGCTGAAAAACAAAACAGTTTTCCTCCTCGTTATAAAGGTAAATACATGCAAAATTCGCATCTGTTCCAATTCCAGCTTTAGAAGTTAACTCAAATATATGCTGTTCTAACGGTACATCTAGCGAAAGATTCTTACTAACCCATCCAAATCCTTCGATTTTTTTAAACTGTGCTTCCTTTTGTCTAGCCACTGCTATAGCCACTGCTAAGTCTTTTCCAAACTCCTCAAATGATATTTCCATATCTAAAAGAGGAACATGACTTAAAAAGGCAACGATACAAAAACCAAAATGCTGTATGTCATCTTTTAGTGGGACGGTAAACCAAGTCTTCACACCAGCATGTTTCAATGTTTCCGCCAGGACGCACTCCCCTGGAGAATCTGCCGTTTGATCCGTTATGCTTTGATATTGAAGTTTCGAAGAACATTCATCAGAATGAAGAGGAAAGGCTGAAGCTAAGGAAGTTAAATTCCCGCTCCATGCTCTTGGTAAAAACTGCCCTCCTTCATTTAAAATTACAGCTACAAAGTCACAATATAGTTCAGCGCAAAAGGAATCGGTTAAATACTGAAATGCTTCTTCTTCAGTATCAATCTTAATAAGCTGACGTGATGTGTTACGTAAATGATATTCTACTTTTTTCATTAGCTTCTCTCTTTTGTTGTCAGCCACGAACCATCTCCTCCATTTCACCTTTTCTATCTATTGTAAAAGAAGAGATACATATTAGGAAAGGAAATATATCAAGATTCTTTTATATGAACTACAAACTACACACCACTTAACACCCTTTCGGGTTGTTTGAGGTGGGTGCTTCTTGGGAATTAGATACTTTTTACGAAGCCATAAAGATAATACCTACCCCTAAGGAAAATACCAATTACATAGCTAATTTTAGTAAGTTGATACTTGCATTTACATCTCTGTCATGACCAAAAATAGTTATTTTTTATTTTCCCGTCCAGTACCCATCATAGATAAGTTCACCAAATAATTCATGGTTTATTTTTTTCATATTATAGAAAAAAAACACAGAACTTACGTTCTGTGTTTTTTAATTTATATACGCACGAACTAACTGTTGCTATCTTCAATCAATACACACGCATTTTTCATGAATTTTTCTCTAGTAAACTAGAATTATAATTAGGTGCTAGTACGATATTCGTATAGGTTCCTGTACCCGAAAGGTACTTGTATCTATGTTCTAAACCGGCTGGAATAAAAACGGATGCAGGGCTCTCAATGATTTGAGATTCCCCTTCAATTTCCACTTCACATATAAGGCCTATACCATCTATTTTGTTCCCCCAGAAAATAAAAGCACTATCACAATGATGTGCATGAACATCTACATGTCCTTCTAAGTTATCCTCTATATGTGCATCGTAAAATACACGCTGTATCACATAAAATGATGCTCGTTCATCAGTTCTATAATCCATCTGTACCCAACGTTCTCCTGGACCATCTCGATGATATAAAAGCTCAGATGCTCCCTTTACAAATGGTTTACTAACTCGCAAAGACTTTGAAAGCCTAGACCCTTTTCTCTCTATGCGTTTTTGTTGTATGTTCCTTACTCTTCCTATCATTTCAGGTTGAATACTCTCGTATGCTGAGTAATTCTGCTGAACAGCTTTCATATGATAGGGTGCGGTATGGGTAAATACATTATTTCCAATAATTGGTCTCCAATGATCTACTTTACAACCAGTAGCTAATTGAAGAGATTGAGTTAATTCAGGGATCATCTGTAGTTTAAAGTACGGATGATTACGCTTTTGAGATAATAAAACGGATAAATTTAGCAGGTCCACAATCCCGGCACGTTCACCTATTCCGCACAACGTGGTATCAATAACAGATGCTCCTGAATCGATTGCTGCAAGAGCATTTGCCATGGCTAATCCTAAATCATTATGAAGATGAACTTCAATCTCACAAGGGAATGTCTCAACGGATTTCTTCACGATTGTCGCACACTGACCTGGCTCCCAAATTCCTACAGTGTCTGCTAAACTAATTCGATCTGCTCCAGCTATATGTGCAACTTGTCCAATGTAGGCGATATCTTCCCATTCCGTTCGTGAAGCATCTTCAATAGTAAAACGGATTTTCATTCCTAAAGATTTTGCTTCTTCAATAGCTTGTTTCACCTGATTAATAACATAATCTTTTGATCGATTGGTATACTTTGTTTGTAAAGAAATAGGATTAATAGACGCCCAGATTCCTATCCAATCGGCACCAGCACGAAAAGCCGCATGAACTTCTTCTTTTTTCGCTCGAGCATGCATAAGTATTTCGGCGTGCTTTGCAGATGCTGCAACTTCTTGGCAAATCTCTTCTTCTTCTTCAGAGATGCCAGGGTGTCCAACTTCAATAAAACTTACTCCAAAATCCTCTAACATGTGAAGTAGTTTAATTTTGTCTTCCTTGGAGAAACGAATACCACATTGTTGTTCTCCTTCACGTAAGGTAGCATCTAATATTGTTAAACCCTTTTTCATTCCTGTTTGCCTTCTTTCGCCTCTATAAAGTTTAATGTTTGTTCGAATAGGGTATTACGATTCTTTTCATAAACAGCCCAGTGTGTTGCATCGGGGATTACTACTTCTTTCTTTTGGTTTGTACCTGTTAATTTTGACATCATATTTCGGTCTGCAAATATGTCATCTTCACCATAAATAACAAGTACTGGGGCGGTAATTTTAGATACATCATATAGAGGCTGATTTTTCCAAATATAAAATAAATCTTCAAGTGGACCAACTGGTCGACGAATCGTTTGATTATTTTTCTTACTCATAGGATCTGAATCAATAAAAACTTGTTTTACGGCATCCATTGCTTCGTTTGTAACAATTTTTTTATTTCCCATCATCATATGCCAATGATGCATTCCTTTATCAAAGTCCACCATTTGATAGGCTGATGCTTCAGGATTAAATTGATTAGCTTGTAATGGATTTTCAAGAGGTTTTGTCATCATAGGAAGCGTGAATCCATGCATATATCCGTATAACATCAGTTTATTAATATCTTGTGGATGGGATATCGTATAATTTCCGGCCACAACGCCTCCATATGACCATCCAACAATATGAATTTTTTTTACGTTTCTCTTCTTTTTAATCCAATTTACAATTGTTTCTAGATCCTTAGTTGCATCATTCAAATGAATAACCGGACGGTTTTGGGCAGGGGAATCTGACATTTCTTTAGGGCGAGAAGAACGACCAAACCCTCTGAAATCCATAGCCCAAGTATCATACCCTTTTTGGGCATACTCATCCATCCACGAAAATTTTGGTACATCAAATGCTTGAGCTGTAGGTACACTAAATGGTTCTAAAAATAAGATAATTTCATCAGATGTATACTGTTTTTTATTATTTAAGTTTTTATGAAGTAAAAATAATTTTTCTTCACCTTGCTGAATTTCTAATTCTTGTTTTACCACTTTAGAAGTTTGATCATTTTGAGAAGTTTCTTTGATATTAGAACAACTAGACATAAGTATTATCACAAAAATCCCTACTAAACTTATATGTTTCCATTTTATCTTCATTTAGAATATTCCTTTCATTTCATAGAAATAATAGCTATTATCCCTGCCGCAATAATTAATCCGGCTGGTAACCCTTTTGTAAATAATACAGCAATAAGAGTACCTATTAAGACACCTAACAATATCGTAGGATTCATAGGTAGAACTCCTACACCTTTTCCTCCTATGTATGACACAGTAAAACCTGCTAGAATGGATCCTAATCCGATAGGAGAGGTAATTAATTTTATTACATTTTCACTTGTAATTTTTCCAGATGTAATTGGTACTAAAAGGAATAACATCAGAAAGAAAATACCAATTGGAAAAGAATATTGTTGAATAAGATGTAATAAAGTTTTTTGTCTAACAGCAAGTACAACTCCTAATAAACAAGCCGCACCAGCTAGGGCATAATCCTTTATAAGCAGGGCGAGTGTTACAATAATTCCGAGTAACAAAAAAGGAAACATATTCTTTTACCTCATCTATAGTGTTTTATAATCCCAACTACCATTTTCCGGTACAGAAACTTGTACCATATTCTGATCTGCAAGGTTAATTTGAATTAAATTTGGACTTATTACAGGTTTTAGTTCTTCTCGATTTATCATAAATTTAAATGCTTCAAAGCTTGCTAGAATGCCTACCATATTCGCAACAGGAGACAGTACCGCCCATGGGCGATTTTTTTGTACATAACTATTTGCCCAGTTCTCATCCGCGCCGTACGTGACAGAATGAAGAGCACGCCCATCTTTTAATTCATGAATTTTATCTTGTATTTCTGTTGTTAGCTCTTGTTGATAAGACGGATATCCTAACGCAATTTCATAGGGTGTAGAGTCAGGAGTAAAAGACATGACGCCCCCTCTAAATGGAGGCGTAACCGCAATCCAAATAGAAGGAATTCCTAAGGTCTGAGCTGTACGATGGATAATTACTCTTGCTACTAAATTATCAGTCGCATCTATGATGACATCTGTATTTGTTAGAAGTTCCAATGCATTGTCCTCGGTAACAAATTCTTTTGTTATCTCTACTTGTAATAATGGATTAATGTCTTGCAAAATTTCTAAAGCGACCTCAGCTTTTCGCTGTCCTAATTTACTGATGGAACTTAGCATTTGTCGATTGATATTACTTGCTTCAAATACATTTTGCATATCATTATTTTTTGTTAACAACTTGTATTCCTCCTTACAGTGTTTTATAATCCCATCCACCTTTTGGGACTTCTTTTACTTGAACCGGGATATGACTATCTAAATCTATTACAATGCCTTTAGGCGCTCTAGCTAAAGGTTCACGACCAGTTAAAACTTGTATTGCTTCATGAAAACTAAATAGTGACAATAGATGAGCACGCATCGGCGTGATAATCCATCCTGCTTTTCCATCACAAAAATCTTGCGCCCACTCTTTTGGTGCGCCTTTCTCCACAGAATACCAAGCTCGACTTTTCTTTATATCAGCAATCTGTTGTCTTAATTCTTGATTTGTTAATTTGCATCCGACACTTGAGATATTTAATGCTTCTTCATAAGGAATTCCGGTTGGGAAAAATGTAGAAACAAATCCTCGTGTTGGTGGGCTACCTGACATCCCGACACTTGGTATACCCAATTCCCTAGCTGTTCTATGTATAATAACTCTTGAAGGCATATCATCGACGGCTTCTACTACAATATCGTGCCCTTTTATAAGTTCAATTACATTATCCTCGTCTACTCTTGTTTGTATAAAATTTGTTGATATATAGGGGTGTATATCTTTTACAACTTGTTCTGCAACCTTTGCTTTTGGTTCACCTAAAACACTAGAAAGCGCTAACATTTGTCTGTTAATATTAGAAACTTCAAATTCATCGGGATCAACACCGGTAATATGCCCTATTCCCATTCGAGAAAACAAAATTGCTTCATATCCTCCTACTCCCCCTAGTCCAAAAATAATGACCCTCTTATCTCGAAGGCATTCTTGTTCCTGTTTAGAATAAACCCCTATATTCTTCTTAACCATTTCCCAATAATATGCATCCATATCCATTTTAAAATCTCCTTTCTATGTAGTAACCATTTCAAGAAACATTACTTACGAAATAACTTCTATATATAAAAGTAAAATAGACTTATGTCATTTTTGTGTGTTATTTGCGAAAAATGTGAAAAAACTTTTAATTCTTACTTTTTACTTCTATTTTTAGAATTGAGGTGTCAATCAGGCGAAGTTTAGGGGCATTAGAAAGAAACTTAAAAACAACGATTATAGAACGGCATGATGTAAAAGAAATCCTTTATGAGTTCCTTTTTCTATGCAAAATAAAAAAGCAGCGAATTTGCTACTTTAAGAATAATCTTTCATCATTTGTTCTTTCATATCTAATTCATCTTTGTACATCAAAGCAAGTGCCCATACTGTAACATAGTACGTTTTTTGCTAATAGAATTGTTTCTTGCGCAATTCTTACTGACAAACCATTTAAAATCATCACTTTCTTCACCAAACATAAATGAAAGTTTCTCTAAAACGTCCTGTCTCCCTACGGGCGTTTTTTATTTCTCAACAAAATTAACTGAATATTCAATTTGTTTCACTGTTATTCTCAATGAAGCTCTGATAAAATATGAATTACATAACGAAATACCCTTATTTGACACCTGTGCCTCCCCGTACAGGTTTTTTTTAGTTCCATGCATTATAATAATATCTTTCGAATCTCTTCTGTACTTAGACCAGTGAATTTTGCAATGTCTTCTAAACGCATACCATTCTTATGCATACCACGAATTAATTGTATCTTTCCTTGTTCAATCCCTTCCTCTTAAACCTTCTTCACGAGCATGTGCTATTAGAAGTACTTTCTCGCGAGCTTCATACGCTGTCCGGAAGGAGGAGTCATGACTCATATTCTCCCATGTATTCATTGCCTTTTGTAAAATTGGGTCTTGATTCATTGCAATCTCCTCCAATGTTTGAGTTAAATGCTCATCTTCGTGTGCTGGTAATAATAACATCCAATGAGCAAATGTATTTTCCCACGGGTTTACTTTTTCTTCACGCCATTGTTTTACCAATTTCGGTATCTCAACAAAATGAATTTCAATGTCGTCACTTAATATTCGTTACATTTTTGTATTCCATAATTGTCCGATGGTATAAAATGCGTCATCCTGAGGAAACTGAATCGCTGTATATATTTGAAAGAATTAAATATTGGAGATTATTACGCTTGTAGTTATGAAGATTATATCTTCATAACCAATAAGAGGATTTATTATCTTTCTATGCAATTTCTTACGTTTCTTTTTTTCTTTTTTCTCTCTCTTCCTTTCTTTAGCAATCTCCTGTAAATCCGCTTTCTATTGTCTTATTAAATCTTTCTTTCGCATCGAATCGTGTTCCCCTTGAATTGAATTAATCACCAAAGAGTTATATACACTTTTTTAATCAAATTGTCTATCTTATTCATATTATTTTTTATTCTGTAATTTATATATAACAAAGAAAAAAGCACCCGTTATGGGCGCTTAACTTTTTTCTATCTTCAAAAATAAAGTCAACATCATCATCTTCATTAGTACTTTCAATAACAACGTCATTCCTACTTTCTATTGAAAGTTTCGGCTTTTGTTTTCTATTTAAAGTTCACCATACTCATTTTCACTAAAATAGTTTCAAAATTTTTCATTGAATATTTATAATACTTTTAAAAGATTTAAAAAAGAACCGATATTTCTTTATTTTTGTGGAGTGACGGGTTGCACTTTTAATTCTTTTAACCCTTCTTTTAATGTGACCGCATCTGTTCGTAATGTTTTCCAACTGTCTTTCGCTGCATTCAAGTTAAGTGCTAAGAATTTAAATTTGTTTTGATCCGCTTTTTGAGATGCATTATCAATATGTCCCAGTACTCCCGAATATTTAGAATCTAAATCATGCCATTGCGTGGACATATAAGTAAGATTATTAATAGCTTTATCAATTGCACTATGCATCTCACTAATATTATTAAATGCAACTCCAACTACACGATTTAATGTTATTTTATAATCTACAGTCTGACTTAATTTTGCTAATTCCGGCTCTAACCAGCCTAACTTACTTCTTGCATCACCTATCATTATACCACCAGCAATCAATGTAGGAATAAATGGGACCTTTACCATGTCCAATCCCTTAGATTCTATGCCTTTCTGATAGTTTATTTCCGCTAAAACTTCATTTAGACGCTTTTGATCATCCTCAACCGCAGCTCCTTGGTTTTTTAAAATCGACTGCAAGAGATCTTTATCGCTTCCAAATGCTCTAACATCTTGTCCAATATCTTCTTTTAACTTAGTTAATTCTTGTATTAATTGTTTTGCATACTCTTCGTTTTTTTGAATTTCAACTCGTAAATCTGTAATCCCTTTTTTTAAAGTATCTCCATTCCCTGTATGAATCGCCTCTACTAATGTTTCATAATAATTGTTAAATTTTGTATCGTATTCAATAATGCCTGTCAATGTATCTATCAGTTTTCTTTTTACTTGCGTATCCCATGTAACAGCATGTGCTCTTGCATTCTTTTGATTTTGTACAATTTTAATAGGTAAATCTGCATACCCATTAATAATAATCCCCTCAAAATTTACATCTGGATTATTAATTAACAAACAAGAATAGTCATTCATAGATTTTGCAAATAACCCAGCATCCTGCAAAGCTTTTTTCATCTTTTCTTCATTTGCTGAAAGAGATATATCTCCATTATTAGTTTGTTCAATTCCACTTGCAAAAGTTGCTACTGGTGTGACTGCATAAGTGGTTGTCATAGTTAAAAATGTTGATACAGCGAGTAGTTTGTAAGGGATTTTTTTTATCATTTCATACTCCTCCTATATAGGTTTTGATTTTCAGTTCATTTCTTCTTTAAAAGTGATGTCTTTCAAAATTTTTAAAAGTAAGCAAAATTGCACGATTATCTTGGCATTTGGATGAAACTTATATAAAAATGAAAGGTGAAGTCTTTAATGAGACTCCGCCTTTTTGATGTATAAGGAATTATTAGTTGTTTTATGACTATTTAACAATGTAATCATAGATTCTCTATGCTTTGCGTCACTTCGCAACAGAACTAATATTTCCCTATTTTTGCGGGATAACAGGTTCCACCTTTAATTCTTTTATCCCTTCTTTTAATGTGACCGCATCTGTCCGTAATGTTTTCCAACTCTCTTGAGCTGCATTCAAGTTAGGTTTTAAGAATTTAAATTTATTTTGATCAGCTTTTTGAGATGCATTATCAATGTGTCCCAGTACTCCCGAATATTGAGAATCTAAATCATGCCACTGCGTGGACATATAAGTAAGAGCATTAATAGCATCATCAAGCGCCTTATGCATCTCACTAATATTATTATACGCAACTCCAACTACACGATTTAATGTTACTTTATAATCTACGGTCTTACGTAATTCTGCTAATGTAGGTTCTAACTTGCCTAAATTATCTTGCGCTACACCAACTATTATCCCACCAATAATCGGTAGGCCCAAAATGGCACCCTTCATTACATTAAATCCATCAGATTCTAATTGTTTATAATAGTTTACTGATCCTAAAACTTCATCTAGACGCTTTTGATCGGCCTCAACATCTGCGCCTTGGTTTTTTAAAATCGACTGCAAGAGATCTTTATTGCTTCCAAATGCTCTAACATCTTGTCCAATTGCGTCCCTTAATTTAGTTAATTCTTCTATTAATTGTTGTGCAACCTTTTGGTTTTGTTGAATTTCACCTCGTAAATCTGTAATCCCTTCTTTTAAAGTATCTCCATCCCCTGTATTAATCGCATCTACTATTGTTTCATAATAATTGTCAAATGTTGTATCGTATTCAACAATACCTGTCAATGTATCTATAAGTTGTTTTTTTACTTGCGTATCCCATGTAAGAGCATGTGCTCTTGCATTCTTTTGATCTTGTACAATTTTATTAGGTAAATCTGCATACCCATTAATAGTAATTCCTTCAAAATTCACATCTGGATTCTTAATTAACATATAAGAATAGGCATTCATAGATTTTGCAAATAACCCAGCCTTTTGCAAGGTTTCTTTCATCTTCACTTCATTTGCTGAAAGCGACATATCTCCATTGTTAGTTTGTTCAATTCCACTTGCAAAAGTTGTTACTGGTGAAACGACAGATGTTGTTGTCAACGTTAAAAACGTCGATACAGCGAGTAGTTTATAAGGGATTTTATTCATCATTTCATATTCCTCCAATATAGGTTTAATTTAAAATTCTATTCTTGTTTGAAAGCAATGTCTTTTGAAATGAATTCTGCATCTTTATGAATATCATTCCAACTTTGTTTAGCAGCTTTTAAATCATCCGGTATTAAAGAGAATTTATGTTCTTGCATAGAGTCGATATTATCAAGTAAATCTGTATAGTTGGCCCCCATTGTATTCCATTGTTTTTGAATATTTGTTAGAGACAGTATCGCTTGATCCACTGTCTGATACAGATATGCCAATGTGTCTTTCGCGTTAGTAAGCGAAATAACTGCTTGGTTAGCACGATCAGCTTTCGTACCTAATTCTCCGATTTTTTTAGAAATTTCGTTATAGGAGTTCATATGATTAGACGCCGTGACACCAGCTGCTGTTCCTAAACCGATACCAGCTGCACCGAGAGCCGAAAGGCCACCAACAACAGCCGGTGTTGCTGTACCGCCAGTCACAACAATTACTACCACTCCTGCAATAGCTGCAATAACTAAAATGGCTGCTCCCAATCCACCACCAATTGACCATGCTAATACATCATCAAAATGTTTTTTCTGAGTAGCACTTAGTTGCTCAATTTCAGCTTGAAGTTGTGGAATCAGTGCTTGTTGTCCCGCTAATATTGCCGTTAATCCACCTTTCCCATCCGGGCCACCAACATTATTTTTAAAATCTGTTGAATTTGTATACAGTTTTGATTTGAAGTCTTGTAACATCTTAATTACATCTGTAACTTCTTTTGAATTTGTATTAATTGTAGTGACTAAATCATTTATGCCCTCTTTTAGGCCTGCCTTATCTCTCTTTTGTACAGTATCTACTAATGTGTCGTAATAATTTTGAAATTGTTCATCGTAATTTACAATATTACGTGCTGTTTTTTGAATCTGTGGCTTTGCTGTATCTAACCAATAATTCGCATTGATTCGCGACAGCTCTTGATTAAGGTGAATATTTTTGAGTAACTCTCCACCTCCTAAACCTAAATCGATATCAGATAAATTAACATTCGGTTGTTTAATCATTGTTTTTGCGTACAAATCCATTACAAGAATATGAGACCCTGTTTCAGCTAATGCTTTCTTCAGTCCTTCAGGTCCTAATGCATAATTCCCTATTTTCTGTTCTTGAGCGGTCTGTTCTTGTGCAAATGCATGAATAGTGTTACCGGTAGTAGAAGTTATAACCGTTGCCAGCGTAGCTAAAGTTAACACTTTAAATGGAAATTTCTTCATATATATGTTCCTCCCTATTTTTCGATAGATTCTTATAATACCCATGTTTTTATAAATTCCTAATATTAAAATTTATAAACTTGTTCTTCAAGGTAACTTGTTACATTTTTTAATTGTCTTAATGTATCTTTTTGAGACTCCTGGTTAGTAGTATCAACATTAGTAGATACATTTGTAATACTATTTTTTATTAGATTCAAATCTTCTTTATAGCGTTTCATTAGGTCAAGTTCTACATCCACTTGATTTGCAAACGTATGTAAATCATTTTGCATAATAAGAAGCATTGATTTTTGTAAATCTGCTATTGATAGTTTTGTTGTTAAATCATATATTTTTTGGTTTTGTTTCTCTAGATCATCTAAATGTGCTTTTTGCTCTGCTGTTAGTTTATTTACTTCAGCGAAAGCACCAAATGTTTTCTTAATTTTTTCAGTGTCAATGGCTTTCATCAGGTCATACTCTTGCGTTTTTGCGGCTGCAGCTGCAGCTATTTCACCTTGTTTGCTTTTCTCAATTGCTTCACGAGCTGCTTTTTTTGCAGAATCAATCTCTAAAGCAGTTTTACCCTTTTCCTTCGCTTCTTGCGCTGCTTTTGTCTCTGCTTCTAAAATAGAGTTGTTAATTTCTTTTCCTTTGTTATAAGCTGCCAACCCTGCTTGAGCGGCCGGTTCAATGATTTCTTTTGAAAGACTATAGACTTCTTTGAATATAGCAAATCCTTGTTCATTTAAAGCTCCTGGTACTAATGCTATTTGTTGTAAATCATTTTGAATTGCTTTTTTGGTATTTAGTAATTCATTTTTTAGCTGGTCTATTTTCCCTGTTCCATCTGTACTTAGTACGCCTTGCGCTGCTGCCACATCAGTATCGAGATCTTTAAGTTTTTTATCAAGCTGTAATTTAAGATCTGTTAATTCATTAATTTGACGTTGCGCGTTTTCTTGGTTCGTCATAGCCATTTCTTGAAGAACTTCAAGTCTATCCACAAAACCTTCTTTATCTTCTTTATTGTCTACAAACGCTTTTAATGTTGGATAATAGCTATTAAATTTCGTTACAAACCCTTTACTTTTTGAATTTACTAGAATTAAATGTGGATAAAGTTCTGCTGACCATTCCTTCATATCTTGCTTGATTAGGGATTGATTTGTATTTAAAGCTGGGACTTCCTCTAACTGTACATTAGGACTCATTAAAGCTTGATCAATATATGTTTGGATTAATTTAGATTGTGCACCTAATTTTCGTAATGATGAGGAAATATCCGTGTTCTCCTGTTGCGTTTCTGCCTGAACGATTGGCGTTGCGAGAGTATTGATAGGTATAGTCGCCCCAGTAACAATGGATGTTATTAAAAATCCTGTAATTATTTTATTTTTCATTCCGTACACCTCTTCACTATTGTTTTTTTACAATCTTATTCATAAAACTTGAACGACCTAGCGCTAGGTTCTCTCCTTGCACACGCTTAAAAAAGGAGAATTTTTTCGGATAGAGTGTTAAACTCTCGTTATTAATTACTTCTCATAGAATGTAAGGAACTTACTTCCCCCTCATTTAAACACTATGTATTTCACAAGTAAACAATGAAATTATATCTTATTTATTTAATTATTCAGATGTTTTATTTCAATATCGGAAATAAAATTATATTTAAAAAAGTTAAATGTAATTAATCACTTCACTAAGTGAAATGATCACACTATGATAATTAAACCTTAAATATAATAATTCTCATTAATCTATATGAATCTCTTACTAAAAAATTTTTTTAATATAATATAATGGTTTTATATATGTTTTTTTACTTTATTTGGATATGTAAGATTACATGAAAATTACGTAGAATTCTGTCTAAAAAAATCTTCTTATGTCGATTTATGCAGATGAAACTTTCAATATAATAGTTTTATGTTTTTGCTTCACCCTCTTCTTAGTAGAAATGAAGGGTTGTTGTCATTCTCGTAATAATAAACGCTTATAAATTTTGATGTATGTTCTTGAATACTTAATAGAATGTCACGTTCTTTGTCAGTAAAAGGTGAATCCGCATTAATTCCTCACTTGTTTCTTCCATATCTTTATAAAGTAAAACACCTAATTCTTTTGAATTAGGTGTTTTACTTTTACTCATTATTACTTAGAATATTTTTGTATACCTACATTTACCGTAGGCTCAACATAAGAATCCAGCTCATCTTTAATATTCTCTTTTATTTTATCTCCGGACCAGAACCCGGTTATTTTACTTCGATTGTATAATTCCCTGTTCCACCGCCATATTTATATACACTTAAATAATATTTCCCTGGCTTCGCATAATAATTTCCAAGTAACTTATTTCCTTCATATTTTGTTGCGTAAGCAGCGTAGTTATTCAAGTCTGACTCGTGATATAATACCCAGTTCAATCCAAGGTTTTGCTCATTTGTAACGGTAATCTGTAAATCCTTCGCTTCTTTTATGTCGATTGCGAAACGATCAACTTGATCTTGATCATTTAGGCTACCTCGTAATAATACGTTTAGAGATAGTGGATTAGTTGTATCGAATGAATTATTTGGCTCCTTTTCTACACTAGTATCCGTTTCAGTATTCACTCCATTAAACACAACATCGTATTCAAATTGTCCAGCGGCATTGACACGGTAATTTACGAAATAAGCAGTCAATGTTTTGTATCCGCTCCACTCTTTTTCTGAAAGTTGTTTAAGCATCTCATTCGTTGCTTGATTCATCGCTTTCCAGTCCTCATTTTCTCCTTTTGACGCACTTCCTGTATATGTTCCTTGTAGTGTAAATGTATTAAAGTATTGTGATTTATTCTTTGTTGCCTTCACATTTTGTAACTTTGCTTCATTTGTGATATCCGCTGTAATATCTGAAAGCGCTTTCTGTTTATGCTCTGCTAAATAATCATCTGATACTTGTGGAATTGTATACTTATCACGATTATCAACAAGCATTTGCATATAAGACTGGTAGTCTTCATTTAATTTATTATCTTTGCTTAATCCTGAACGGTAAGTATCGTAACCTGATACATCATTTGCCCGAATTAAATCATGTACTTTATCAAACATATCAGGGCGGTTATTATACATATATGATTGCAATGCAAACGAATAATTATAAAAATCCCACGTTCCATACTTTGCATTTAATGTTTGTTCTGCTGTATATCGCTTAGCCGGATCAGGAGATAATCCACCAATTATACTTTTTCGCGGTACGACACTATCTAATCGCGTTGAGCCAGCAAAGAACTCTGCATTTCCCTCTTCAAACCAAGTTAAACGTTCATTTTGATATAATTCGCCTTGCCCCCATAATCCGGGTACCTCATATCTTCCCTGCAAATAGTGTGTAAACTCATGACGGAACAATTCTTCTAAACTATAAATACTCTGCTGTGGTGTACGTTCATATGTAAAGAATGTTCCCTTTCCTTCAATATACATGCCACCATTATTCGTTTCATATCCATACAATTGACGGTTAAATTGATATTCATCCGGACTATTGTAAATGACCATTGTTAATACATCATCAGCATGTCCACTTTCAAGCGGTTTATCACTACCAACTGTACGATAAAATTGTGCTCTTACTTCTTTTGCCGCCCAATATAAACGTTTTATTTTTTCTTCTGTAACTTTATCACCTGCTTTAAAAACGATTGCCCCATCATCAAATGTATATGTTTTCGGCAAATATTTTTGCTTGCCATCTTCTCTGATTTTATCTAAACTGATTGTTTTTCCATTTGCATCTACTCCGCCATAATTTGTAGTGATTTGTTCTGCCGCAACAAAGTATTGCTGGCCTAAATATGGATAAATACGCATCGCTTCTGTAGCAACTTGTTGTCCTTTTGTTGGTGTACTATGAAGCTTACCAAATCGACTAGCATAGTAAATACCATTATTAATTAACCATCCGTTTTTGTCTGTTACCGTTCCAATTAATGCAAAACGACTTATCTCATTAACAAAGCTATCGATTTTCCCATACCACATCGTATCTTTTGGCTCTTTGCCCGTATACATATACGACTGAACATCATAATCAATCTCTTTCATTAAGTTGTATATAGCATCGCCTTTTGTTCTATCTTCTAAAAACGTTCCAAGATTATCATTATATTGTTTTAAAATTTCAGATGCATATTGAATGATTTCAACATCAGCTGATGCGCCTCCAATTAACATTCCATAAGATGAAATAACTTTATTTTGTTCTGTTGAACCAAGTTTAAAATTTGGATTCTTCGCAATCGCTTTTAAAGCTGGTAAACATTTATCATGATAGCTACGTTCACTTAGTTTACTTAATTCTTGATGATAAAAACCTAAATAAAATCCTGAACGTATGACTTCTACTAATGTCTCAATTCCTTTTGAATCATCTTGCGTATAGGCTTGTCCTTGTTCTGCTAATTTATCAATGAGTGCTTGCATACGGCTATCATCTTGATAAAATCTAAGACTATCATTATTAAACTGAAATAATTCCGGAATTTGATTCCATTGAATGGTAACAAGAAGATCAGCTAATTGTTTATTACTTAATTGATTCAACTCGGCCATCGAATATTTTTTTACATCAACGAGTTGTTTGTCATTTTCTTTCGGCATTGGCGGACGCTGTGATAGATCTGCTAACTTTAACCGTTTTGTAAATGACGGATTTTCTTGTACGCTCGAAGGATGTGCTAGCTCGTCAAGGGATTGCTTTAATCCTATCGGTTCCATCTGCAATACATTTTTAGCACTTTTCTCTTTTGTCTCTGCTTGAACTTGTAATCCACTACATGATATGGTCACAATTCCAATGCCCATCATCAGTTTACTTAATTTTGAATGTTTCATAACAATTATTCCTCTCTCTCGTTAATTAGATAGAAAATTCTGAATTTTAATCAGAGTAATACCCTCATCAATTATTTCCTCCTCATTTAATTTATATAAGCAAGAATCATGCCAATATTAAATCTGTTGCTAAGATGCTTAAATCTTATTAACGTGTATAAAAATATTGACACGAAATATAGTTTTATGTCTATATGTCTATATTTTTATACAAGTAAGCTGTAAGAGTCTAGTTTCATCTCAAACAAATGAATGAAACGTATTTAAAAATATTATAGAAAATAAATTCACAAACTTTTCACCAAATATTTTTAAATCCCGAAGAAATTTATCCCCGGGATTTTTTATATACTATTTAGCTGAAGTGAGATTGCTATTTTCTCCTTCTATCTGTTTTTTCTCTTTATAATAGACTCCATGTTCTTCTTTAATGAATAGCATTGCTATACCACCGATTACAGCAGCACTCGCAATTGCTGCAAAATTATATTGAGGCAAGAAATGCATGGAAAGAAGAATACCTACAAAAGTCGGAGCTATCACACCTCCAAGACGCCCAAAGGCCATTGTACTTCCTACCGCTGTTGAGCGCATATTACTAGGATAATATTGAGAAACGAATGCATTTGACATATTTTGTAGTCCGACAGAAGAAGCGCCGATCACTGAAATTAACAAAAAACCCAAAAACATATTATTTACAAATCCGATGAGTGATAACGCAATTGCTCCACAGAAAAATAATGGGACAAGTACCTTTTTAAATCCGATTTTATCTACTATTGGACCGAATATGAGTGTTCCAATAATGGCTCCGATTTGCATGACAGCTGTAAATGAAAGACTCGATTTAAGATCGTATCCTGACTGCATCATAAGTCGTGGTAACCATGTACTCATAGAGTAAATGAGTACGAAAGCACTAAGACATGAAATCCAAAACATAATTGTACTTACGGCGCGCTTTTCCTCAAATAACTTAACAACAGGAGATCCTGCTTCTTTAGTTGGTGGTTTTATAAATTCAATTGCCGCATCTTTACTTAATTGTGGATTTACTTTAGCTATTACTTTTTTAGCTTCTTCTATCTTTCCTCTCATTAAAAGAAAACCAACAGACTCTGGAATACTTTTCATTAAAAACGGGATAAACAATAACGGAATTCCTGCTAACCAAAAAACAGGCTCCCATCCTGCCGTCGTAAGAAGGGAACGACTTGTAAGTGCCGCTGTCATTGCTCCAACTGAATATCCACAAAAAATAAAAGATACGATAGCAGTTCGAACTCGCTTCGGCGAGAATTCTGTTGCTATAGCAATTACATTCGGCATAACTCCGCCAAGCCCTATACCTGCGATAACACGTAAAATCGCAAACATTACAGGACCGTTCGCAAAACCAGCTAGACATGTAAATAGACTAAATAAGATTGTAGTCACTAGTATGATATTTTTACGACCTATTTTATCAGCTAATAAACCAAAGAAAGCAGCACCAATTGCTGTTCCTATAGCTGTATAACTACCAATTGCCCCTGCTGTAACATCCGATATTCCCCACTCTTTAATGAGCGAAGGTACTGTTGCTCCATAAATAACAGCATCATATCCATCAAATGCAATTACGATAAATAACCAAAATATTAACCAAATATGCATGGAATGAATACGACTCTCGTCTATCACATTCATCGGGTTAATCGATTTCATCTTAATAGCCTCCTTATATGGGAATTTTCCCTTTCTTGTATTTCAAAATCAGTAAGCGCTTTCAATTACCTCCTCCTAAGTTTCTAAAAACTTTTCTGAATTTTCCGTATTTAAATTGTAATAACTACTATTAAAAATTGTTATCCGCATTAAATAGGAAAAAGAAAAGTAATATTCCTATTTAATGCGGGCTTCGCTTCATAGGAATTAAAATTTGAACATAAAAAAAGAGGTGCAATAAGCACCTCTTTTGCATGTATTTTAATAATTATTATTCATTCCAACTTTAATTGTTTCTTCAAGACTCCCTATTACTTTTGCTATAGCTACAATTGAATTTTCTGTTTCAAATTCCCCAACATTTAAAGAATGGTTTGCATTTTTGACAATCTCAATCTTTAAATTGGATTGCTCTAATCGCTCCATTTGACTTGCATTGTATTGATGATCTTTGTCTCCCATTACTAAAAACCCTTCATGATCACTATGTAAGATGGAATCAAAAATCGTATCAAACGTCAGTAAAGGTGTAAGTAATATCATTTTTGACTGTAAGTATTCCTCTCTCTTCATTAAATCATTCGCAATCGGAATTGTTCCGAGTGATTTCCCTAAAAACATCAAATTGTTGTATTGTCCATTTTTTAACACTTCAATAATTACAGGATTAATATCATCCATCATTATTTTCGTTATTTCTTCCATTGGTTTTTTCATTACTTGTTCATCATAGGAATAATGGATATGTACAACATCTATGTTATTTTCAAGCATAAGCATCGTCGAATAATAAAATAACGGTTTATCATAATTGTAACCAGAACCGGAAAACATAAAGCAAATCGTTTTAGACCCTTTCTCTATATGTGTGTAACGAATTACTTTATCGTTTATATGTATCTCCTTTTTAGTCCCTTTCACCATTTTCCCCTCCAGACGCTTTTACTTTTGCAAAAGAATATGCTCTACATGAACTGACAAATCCTTAACTTTATCTTTTATAAATGCCGGCTGCAAGTTATATTCATCTAACTCTTCCACTGGCACCCACTTAAACACATATCTTCTACCTTCTTCTTCAAGAATGTATTGATCCTCCCCATTCGCGGGTAATTCATGTAGCTCTACTTCATAATAAAAACTAATCTCATGAAACTTTCGCTCAGAAAGTGTAAAGAAATTTTCTACTGACCATATTAATCTCTTCACTTCAATAGGAACAGCTAGTTCTTCTGCAAGCTCCCGTTTTAACGCATCTTCACTATTTTCTAGCATTTTCACACGTCCACCTGGTACGTACCAATAATCTTCACCTTCGTCTTGAAGGATAAGTATTTTATTATCGTGTTTACAAATTGCTCCAACTCGGTAATTAAAACATGTTTCCTCTACTTTAAACGTAAGATCCATACTTAATCCCCCCATATATAATCTAAATATCGAATCATTACAAAACTATTATGTAAGTGCTGTACAAATAAGATTACTAAATTTTTCTATTCCATTCAATAATTTTCGAACTTTCCAAAAACTAAATTCAACTTTCTGTCATTACAAGTATATATACATATGTTACAATCACAATGCACACTAGAAAAGCAATATGGGGGTACGAATGGAAACGTTATTAATCCAGCAAAATGAAAAATCAAATAAGTTTTGGAAAATCGTTGTGAAAGATAAAGATTATGTTGTATTTTATGGAAAAATCGGCACAGCTGGTAGTGTAAAAGCGAAAGAGTTTGAAACAGAAGAAGAATGTATAAAAGAAGCTAACAAACTAGTTGCTTCCAAACGTAAAAAAGGATATACAGACCCGTGTCTTGGGGAAGATTACATAAAAGAAAAAACGATAACAGAAGAAGATTTTTGGGATTTACTTGCTCGTGCAAAAACAAAAGGCGAAGACCAAGAAGAACAAATAGAATGGCTTACTTCTCACCTCGCTAAACGTACAGTACATGAAATTGTAGCTTTTGATACGCATATGCACCGCATATTAAAAGCTTCCTATACGTCTCGCTTATGGGCAGCGGCTTATATTATTATGGGCGGCTGTTCGGATGATTGTTTTGATTACTTCCGTGGATGGTTATTATATCAAGGAAAAGAGACTTACGAAGCGTGTATTGAAGATCCAGAACGGTTAATACCTGTATTAGAAAATTTGAGTGAGTATGACGTACCAAACATTGAAGAACTTTCTTTATACTTCGGTTACACTGTATATGCAGAAAAAACCGGGGATGAAGATGATACTTACTTTACACTTTATCACGTACTAACTGATGAAAGAGCTTATAATGATGACATTGAATTCGACTGGGATGAAGATGACGAAGAAGGTTTGAAAAAGATGTTTCCTAAGCTATGGGAAATGTACGGGGAAGAACCGATTGAGTGGTAGATTAATAAAGGGACTCTGCTTGGTCTTATCCCTGTCAAGTAGACAGTATTAAAAAGACTAAGCAGCCATCGAGACTCGATATTCTATCGGAGCTCGATGGTTGAGTCGTTTTTGGAACCGTTTATAGTTATAAAAGTAAATA
>NZ_JAKUGX010000041.1:0-34455 GCF_022664195.1 Bacillus cereus group sp. BfR-BA-01316 | reverse complement strand
GCTACTGGTAACACCGGGCCTACCGGCAATACTGGACCTACTGGCAACACCGGGCCTACCGGTAATACTGGACCTACTGGCAATACTGGACCTACTGGATTTAGTCTTCCTGCTGGACCTGCATCTATTACCTTAACTTCTAACGCAACCACAGCGTGTGTATCCACCCAAGGAAATAATACTTTATTTTTTTCGGGTCAAGTATTAGTAAACGGTAGTCCTGCTGCAGGGGTAGTAGTCAGCTTTTCATTTAGTAACCCTTCTCTTGCTTTCATGGTTCCTCTTGCTACCATCACCAATGCTTCAGGTAACTTTACCGCTGTATTTCTATCCGCAAATGGACCTGGAACAGTAATCGTTACTGCTTCACTTCTTGATTCTCCTGGAACAATGGCTAGCGTCACTATTACCATCGTGAATTGTCCGTAATGGTTTTATTTTTATCATTGGGATGTTCCTTTCAAATGAAGTCTTTATTTCTTAACACCCACCGAAAATGAACAGTAACTAAAAAGATTTAGATAGAATATGGTGAACCCCATATTCTATCTAAACAAACTAAGAAGGCCTACTCACACGAGTAGGCTTGTTTGAAACTATGAAAGCTTCGTTAATAACTGATTTAAATCTTTTTTCGTTTTCGTCGTTAATGACTTCATTTTATTAACATCTATCTTTTCTTTCTCCGCTCTTATAATTAATGGATACAAACTTTGTTCAATTGTTTTGTATTCAGTTGGATGTGATGCTTCTATATCTTTTTCAATTACATCCCACTTCTCATTAATTTGTTTTCCAAGTTTATTAACTGTTTCTAATTTAGGATTTGCAGCTAATTGCTTATCTAGGCTTTCAATTAATGTAACGACTTCTTTTACACTTGCTTTCACAGCGACGTTTTTCTTCGGATCTTTCGTTGTCTTTCCGTTATTGTTTGTACTTGTATTTTGATCTGTTGTTTTCCCGCTAGTTGATTGATCATTCGTTTTTCCTGTCGTTTCTTTTTCTGGCGTTTTTCCATTCTGATTTTGAGTTGACGTTTTGCTGTTACTTTCTGTTCCTGATGATTCCTTTGTATTTTTTGCATCCTTATCTGTTTTTTCATTCGAAGAAGTATTTGTGTCTTTTTCACTATCTTTCGTTGTTTTTGACGCTTCATCTGCACTTGTTGTTTTTGCTTCCCCTTCATTTTGTGCCGTTACTTGCTCCTTCTTTTCTGTCTCTTTATCTGCCGAAGGACTACAAGCTGCCATAGTAAGCAATGTACCAATTGTTATCGAAGCGATAGCGACCTTTTTCATTTTCATATAAATCCCCCTATGTTTACTTAATTTATCCTCCCCTTTACGATTCTATTTCTCCTTAAAAAATCCCTTTTCATACGAATTACCATCTTTCCGACAGTAATCTTCATAATAATACGTACAAAAATCGATAAACTTATTTTAATATTCGAGTTTCTTCTACTTCATTTTTCTTCTCTGTAGTAAAAGAAAAAGAGTATATTGTCATATCAAGAATTGCTATCTTCATATGACGATATACTCTCCTATCAAATTTTTATCTTTCTTGACATTTTATTTATACAAAAAAATAAAATTATCCCTAATTTTTTTGTTTCTCAATACTTGTTAACATAATATTTTTATGAATAACCACCATTCGAATGAATTACTTGCCCAGTAACCCACTTCGCTTCTTCACTTACTAAAAAAGCAATTAAGCGTGCAGCATCCACCGGTTCTCCAACTCTTCCTTGCGGGAATTTCCATACTAAATGATGCTGTAATTCCTCAGTAATCCATCCTGTATTCGTTGGTCCTGGATCCACAGCATTAACTGTAATCCCCTTCTCCATAGCAACTGGTGCTACTGACTTTGTAAATGCCTCTATTGCTCCTTTCGTTGCTGCGTATGCAAGTTCATCCGGCATTGGCCCCAATGACTGCCCTGAAGTTAGATTTATAATACTTCCACTCGTTTTGAGTGAATAATGTTTTATAAATAAAGAACTTAATAGCATAGTAGCACGCACATTAACCGTATAATGTTTATCTAGCTGTTCTACATCTAACTCTTCAATTTTCGTATGAGTAGAATAAGCGGCATTATTAATAAGAATAGATGGCTCGCCTAAACGTTCTGATACCATATACAATACACGATTAGGCGAATAAGACTGCGATAAGTTGATTTCTGCCATTTCACATCGAACGCCGTAACTCTCAATCTCCTTTTTCAACAAAAAGGGCTCTTGATCATTCATTCCCCATGGCATCGCTTTATCATACCGAGGCCAGTACGTGAAAAAAATGTCTATCCCATTTTGAGCAAGCACCTTGCATACAGCTGCACCAATTCCATTCAGACGAGTTGCCCCTGTTACAATTGCTATTTTCCTCACCTTTTCTCCTCCATCTATGGATAAATCCCCTGCACGAATACAGAGGATCTACCTTTTTAATTAATATTTGACAATATACGCTCAGCGCCTAATTTTAAAATTTTAATAAAGATATAATTTACAATCGTAAACATTACAAATAAAACGATAAACATAATCCAAAGTCCTACTTGAAGGAAGAAGTATAATACACTTACACCCGCTACAATAACTAAAGCTATTAAAATATTAGCTAAAAAATTCCACAAAGTTGTATATCGACTTTTAAATAATTTCTGTTCTGTATCCCAATGAATATCTGCAGTTTGTGCATCCCAGCGTGTACCGATTAAATTAATTAACAATAAACCGTTCGCACTTAGTAAGAACCAAAGTATCATGAAGACTGGCGAAATACCTGCTACAACTGCCATTGTAATACCGAATACTCCTAAAATGACTACATTAATTAACCAGGCCGTTATCACTTTCGCAAAAAAGATATCCGAAGCTTTTACTGGTAAATAACGATTCACAAACCATGAACTTCCATCTCGAGAAAATGACGTCGTTGCAATAACGTTACTCCCCATTAAAAATAAGGATGCACAAAGGCCAACACCAATTGCGAAACCTGCTGATTCTGGATTATCAATATATCCCGTAATCCATTTTAAATTTCCATCTTGTACAAATAAAACAAAGAACAGCATAATTGGCATAACGAAAGTTTGCACAATACAATTTAAGAAAAATTGTGGCGTGCGGAATAACGTTTTAAATTCTTTTTTCACATACGCTTTTAAATGTGAACTTTGTACTGTTGATTTCTGTAAGCCTTCTGCTGAAATTACCTCTTTCTTTACTGTACTCGTTGAAAGTCCAATAACTCCTTTCAAATATGTACGCTCTGCAATATAGTAAAACAGCCCGAAAAACGCGATAGAAATAAGAATGTATATTAGTACGTATAATATTCCCTTCCACGATGCATTTTCTACTAATCCCATTGCACCAAAATATGTAGTCGGAAAATAATTTGTCATTTGTATGAAAAGGGAGGATTGATTATTTACAAGATAATTCGCAACTGAATCTCCAGCTCCAGATACTGCACTTTTATTTCTCCATTGCATAAATACATTGATTCCGACGATAAATAGTATACTTACGATTCCAATAAATATACTTCCTCGATCTTTATTTTTCGCTATATTCGTATACCTCATAATAATTGTCATAATTAACGAAGCTAGCACTAACGGAACGATAGGGAAGAATATGTAAATGACAACCATATAAATGTAATATGTAATGAAAGCACCACTCTTTAAACCGTAAGTAATAAAGATAGGCCATAAAATAAACGAGCTCATTACGTATTGTGTAATTAACACTGTAAAGAACTTTGCCGAAATAATTTGCGCTGGTTTTAACGGTAACGGTAGTAACATTTCAACATCATTACTATAGTAAAACACTGTTAAAATATTCATAATACTCATCAAAAATACCCATATACTAGCAATAGCTAATCCCATTGCAATAATAATCCCTGGATCCTGTCCTAGATGTATCATTCCTTCATACATTCCGTGGGTCATCGAACCGAATATTAAAAAACCTACAAATAATATTGCTGCAAATGAAAATAAATAAGCCCATCGTTTCTTTTTATCTGTTATGAAATCTGCATAATTTAATTTCAATAATACCTTCGTTAACGTCCAAATTTTACTCATTGCCCGTCATCTCCAAGAACATTTTTTCAAGTGATTCATTGGATTTAAACTGATCTCTCATTTCATTTAAATTCCCTTTAAACTGCAAATTGCCCTTATTAATAATAGCGACGCGGTCACATATTTTTTCCGCCACTTCTAATACGTGTGTAGAGAAAAATACAATCTTCCCTTTATCTGCATGTTCTCTCATCATTTCTTTTAAAATATATGCAGATTTCGGATCAAGCCCTGTTAATGGTTCATCTAAAATCCACACATCCGGCTCATGTACAAGCACACCGATAATAACAATCTTTTGTCTCATACCGTGTGAATAACTTTGAATTTGATCAGATAAAGCATTATAAAGATCAAACTTCTTTGCTAATGACTCTATTCGTTCTTGTCTTACTTCCTTCGGTACTTCATACATATCAGCCATAAAGTTTAAATATTCAATTCCTTTTAATCGCAAAAACATATCCGGGCTATCTGGAACATAGCCAAACGTTTTCTTCGCTTCCATCGGATCTTTCATAATATCTTTACCATTGATTGTAATGGTTCCTTTGTCCACTCCATGAATACCAGTAATCATCTTAATTGTCGTTGATTTACCCGCACCATTCGGTCCTAAAAACCCAAAGATTTCTCCGCTCGGTACAGATAAACTTAAATCTTTTACTGCGTAGTTAGATCCATTATAACTTTTTGACACATTCAAAATTTCGATCATTACATCCAATCCTTTCCTTAATTACCAATTAACTATATCAGCATTATAGCATACTTATATTTTTAGATTTTTATAATTTTTCGATTTTTTCCTTATACATTTTATCCTTTAAAATATATATAAGCCCCTAGTCCAACTATTAAAACAACAGCTAATATAATATAAATCATCGTAAGCCTTCCAATATTTCCTTTCGTTGATTTACTATAATTTTCATCGCCATTTCGCCCAATTAATATCGTTCCAATTACAGTGATTACTACAAGTAATAATACAATCAATATCCAAGTTATCATTCTTTTTCCCCTCCTTACATCCATTTTACGATATTTTCCTTTTTATTTTACAGAATATTTAACCTTTTTTACTATTATTATGAAACAAACTACAAAACTATTATTACCATTAATTTCTACATGTGATATATTTATAACATATAGTGATTTATCCCGCATTAACGCGCAGTAAGACTCCCACCTCAAAATTTGGCTGTAAAGCAACGAGGTTAGGTGGGAGATCCACTGCCCGTAAATGCCCGATTGGTGTGGGCTAATAATCAGTGGGGGATGCCCCCCACTGATTAAAGCTTCACTTTATTTCTAACACCGAAAGGAGCATCAATCATGAAGACGATTTGGATAAAATATTTAGGATTTCTCGGTTTCTTTGGTTTTCTCGGATTTTTTTATGAAAAAGGATTGTTTACTATGTTCTGTTTTTTCTCCTTTTTCACGACATATAGAAAAGTTCGTCATGATGAGCTATTTGAACAAATTGTCAATAAATCGTGCCGAAATGCATTCATTGTTGCACTATTAACTACCACTATCATTATGTTTATTGAAATGCTATTTCCAAATCCTGTTTTACAAGAAATTGATATCGCTATTATTTTCAGCACACTCATTCTTACATTCGGATTCTCTATTTTCTTTTACGATAAACCAGTTGATGAAATGGAAGATGCACCATGGCGTTCCTAACAAAAATAAAAGAATATCGCGCCAAATTGAATTTGACACAAGAAGATTTAGCGAAGAGCGTTGGTGTACGTCGTGAAACGATTAGCCATCTCGAAAAAGGAAAATATAATCCTTCATTGCAGCTTGCTCACGATATAGCGAAGGCACTGCATAGTACGATTGATGAGATATTTATTTTTGAGGATTAATTAAGGACACAAAATCGCCAGAATTACATAAAAATACCGGCACCCTTCCCATGAAGAATACCGGTATTTCTCATTTATCCCGCTATTTGCTGGCAGTAAGACTCCCACCTCAAAATTCAGCTGGAGCGAAGAAGTTAGGTTGAAGCCCTGCTTGCCCGTAAACGCCCGATTGGTGTGGGCTAATAATCAGTGGGGGATGAACAAAACCCCCACTGATTAAAGTTTCACTTTATCACCCATACAAAACAGCATGAAATACGCCTAACAGTAAGTATTGATCCTCTATATAATCCTCATCATACACATTCATCTCGATGCAATACATATCTTCCTCAAGACGAATATTCCAATCTGCGATTACATAGCCCTTTCGTAATAACTTTCCAAGCCCAAGTGAAGTTTTGTGAACAACATATTCTTCTCTCTTATATGTAAAGGTAAATAAGAAATTTGCATCTAATAACTTTCCGTCACATACAATTATTTCATGCTCTGCATCATTATTATCGATGTACGTTACTAAAATCCTTCTTTGACGCTGCCTACTTATATCCTTTGCAATGACGCGAATATTGTCCTTACTATCCTTTATTTCATAAATGATATTGCTACCAACTTTTGGAATGAAGTCTAGTACTTTCATCAACGTATTTTTATAATAGCCCCGTACTACGCCTACTTGTTTACTTCCATTGTAAACCTCTATTGGCTTCATGTCCGCTTTACTATCACACAGTCGTTTGTAAGAAAGCTGCATCATTCGCTCTCCTCTTAAGTACTGATCAAACGTCACAGGATATTCTATCGCGCACAGTTCCTTGTTTAGCTCATATAAATAGCGTTGAACGCTCTCTACTAATGTTGTAGTAGAGATACGCTCCTGAAGTTCAAATTGTTGCCAACTGGAAGAAATCCTCCACTGATCGTCCTCTTCATAAAAGAAGCCAAGAATTATCTCATCACGTTCAATCGTTTCATAATTCATATGTACGTTCTGCCCGTGTTGCACTTGTTCCATCCACTGTCCTAAATAAATGCCGAGCTCTGCGACCTTCATGCATGACTTCTGAAAAAGTACTCTGTCACCCACACAAATTGTTAAATCCCCTTCAATAAAGCCCTTAGTATAAGCAACATACCGTGGCTCATCCTTCTGCGGAATAGCCTTGTCTAACTCAAATAAAAACGTTAACATCTTTCACTCACCTCTAGTTGTTACACAGTTCATACCTATAAATTGACCGCAACTCAAATTATATCAACGATTTTTCCAATATATCTACCGTAACTCAAAATATATCAACGATTTTTTCGATATATCGACGATTCGACAAAGAATATCAACTTATCGACAAATATCAACATAATTAAAATGAGGCTACCTTTTCTTCCGCCACTTCCACAATTTCTAAAATTTGCAGCAGACTCTCCACTTCATAAGTCGGCTTAACACTTGTCGTATTCTCTTTTACATTCGGATTATACCAACACGTATCAATACCGTAATCTTCTCCGCCTTTCATATCAGAAGTTAGCGAATCTCCAACCATTAGTACACTTGATTTATCCGTAATCCCAAGCTTTTCAAATGCATAATCAAAAATCTCACGTGCCGGTTTTTGATGGCCAACTTCTTCTGAAATAATAATATGATCAAAGAAGTTACATAAAGGCGAATTTCCAATTCTAGATTGTTGTACTTTTGTATATCCGTTCGTAATAATACCTAACTTGCAATCTTGAAGATTCTCACATAATTGCACTGCACCTTCTATAAGATGTACTTCTTTTCCTAAGTTTTCAAGGTATACATCACTAAATTGCTGCGCGTCTACTTCTATATTATGAAGAGCAAATAATTGTCTAAATCGATCTACCGCTAATTCACTTAGCGTAATCATTTTATTCTCTAAATCTCTCCATAATCCATTACTAATCTCTTTATAACTTGCAAGATAATCATTATACCCTGTAGGCATGCCAAACTGTACAAACGCGTTATGTAATGCGTTTCTTTCCGTTTCAGGGAAATCTAATAATGTATCATCTACGTCGAATAATATTACTTTGTATTTCATGATGTTCTCCTCAATTCCTATATTCTCATAGCTTAATTATAGCAACAATAATAAAAGGAGGCTAATCCAATCAGCCTCCCTCCTCATTATTTATCTTCTAACAATAATACTTTCATTTCCTCTAACGATTCTTTCGTAAAGCCAAGAGCCTTTTCAGCATACGCTTCAACTGAACCATATTGCTTTTTAACTTCATCAATCGCAGCTTGTAAATACCCAGCACGCGCTTCAAACATTGCACCTAATATCGCTCTACTTTCATCGTTTTGTAATTTCGCACCTAAAAATGCCATCATTTTTTCGTTTAACTTCTCACGGAAACCGTTACTTAATAAATAGTCTTCCATTACTGTTTTTTCCGGCACACCTAATAGAAGTAATAATAGTGCTGAACCAAATCCAGTACGGTCTTTTCCAGCTGTACAGTGGTTTACTAATGGTAAGTTTTCCGGGTTTTGCGCGAGTTTTAAGAAGCTCACGAATGCTTCATTACCACTTACGAAATCTTGATTCATTTTCACAAGGTACTCACCTGGTTTCCCTAACATAGAAAGGTCACCAACTTGGAAAAATTCATTTATATTTAAGTCCTTCGCCAAGTCTTGCATAACTGGTAAGCACACTTGACGAGCACCTGTAATCTCTGGGTTCGGCTTATGTTTCACTTCAAAGTCTGTACGGTAATCACAAATTAACTTTAAGCCAGACTTTTTTAAATACTCGATATCCCACTCCGTTAGTCCTGCTAATTCTTCAGAACGGTACAACTTGCCCCATTTTACTTTACGGCCTTCAGTCGTTTCATAACCTCCCATATCACGGAAGTTAAACGCTCCTTGTAATGGTAATCTACGCTCAGCTACTGTCACTACTTGTCCATTACTTGCTACTAGTCTAAAATATGGACGCTCATTTTCACTTAGATTTTCAATTGTATATGATGATTCTCCATTTACCGTTGCAAGTAATTCTCCATTTTCCTCAATATGATCTGGTGAAGTACTCCAATAAATGCGAACTTCTTCTATATTATTTTCCCACTTTATATGTAACTTATTATCTTCATTTCGTTCTACAGTTGCTTGTAGCCAATTTCTTTGCTGCTCCATTCTTTCACCAACGCTTTCTTCGTATAGTCTAATCCTTCTCTATTGTATTATAGGAAAGTATACTTTGTCGTTTCGTTTTTTCTTTTTATCTTACAAACATGCAAAAATTCCCTTTACTTGTTCAAAATTTGTACACGGATTTCCCGCTAAATGAGTTCCAGAGTATACATCATTCATTCTCCTAAAACTTCCTCACATATCGCTCGGCAGAACTCAGCAGCTGACATCCGTTCTTTTCAAAAATATCCTTCATCCACTCATTTTGTACATTCGTCTCGCCAATATAATAAGATGCGCCTATTTCCTTTAAGACAAACATCGCCCCTATAAATAATGCTGCTTCATACCCCTTATTTCGCATATTTGGAGCGACTGCGAAATACATAAGTTTCCCTTCTTCTAACGTACCTCTTTCAATATATGGGATGACAATTCCTATCGGCTCTTCATTTGCAACAGCTGTTAAACAATGTTCTTTCCATTGTCCACCAATTTCTTGTTCCATCAAATTTACAAATTGATCATAATCGATTTGTTCTCCCATCACTTCATTCCACAGTGAATAAAAAGCGTCTTCGCCTATCTCTTCAATAAGTTTAAAATCAATTTCACTTTCTATATCATCGACTTCATGTATATCTTTAAACACAATAATGTTCTCAGCAATAAATTCAAATGAATACGTTACGAAGTATTTCTTATACACATCATAATTTGGGCTTTTTGAAGAGATTTCAAAATGTAGTTTTTCTAATCCATCTTTTTCAGCCTCAGCAACGCAATATTGCATCATCTCTTCTAATTGCTCTTCTGTAAAAACCTCTGCATTATTTTCTTTTATCATTATAGAAGAAGCACTTCTTCTTATTTTAAAATGTTTTTCTAACTGTTCTATAGTCGTCATATTCTTCCCTCATCTATGTCATACTCGAATTTCTAATGGTTCTCCTTGCATGAGCAGGATTGTCCTTGAATATATAGAATACTAGAAAAGATCGCATCTTTAAAGTGCGGGGGAGGTTCTCCATTGGATATTACAGCGCTGCAACAACAGTTAGAGCTTATACAACAAAATGACTATACGCAACTGCAACATATAGATATAAATGAGTTAACAACGAATATACTTCGAAATATCGGAACGACTGATAGTTACGTTCGTTACCAACTTATATATAAATGTTTTACGCATTTTATTCATCATGAATTCCTTATGGACGATCAACTGAAATTACTTCTACAAACTTGTTTAAGTGATGAGTATTTATATTGTAACATTTACTCCCCACATACAGATGGAGTTTTCACACGTTCTTACACTGTTTCTTTAATTGCGTTAATACTCCAATTCGCCAACTCGCACTACTTTTTTACAGAGGAGGATATCGAGGAAATAAAAAATAAAATCATTACATATACAAACTTAGAAATGGATTTTCGAGGCTATATTGAAAATAAAGGTTGGGCTCATTGTATCGCCCACGTATCTGATGCCTTTACTGAAATTGTTCACAATTCCTATACGACCTTTGAGTGGTATGAAGAATTAATTCACTGTTTATTAAATAAAATTTTTATTCCATCTGATCTTTTTCATAATAATGAAGATGAACGCATTGTTACTCCGTTACTATCAATGCTGTATCATGATTTCTCGCAAGATGAGTTAATTTCAATTATTCAAAAAAAAATAAAAAGGCTTCCTCAAATTAGAAAACGCCTTTCGCTTAATGAGTATTGTATTTTATGTGCCAACATTAAAACCTTTTTACGCACATTATTCTTTAGAACAAAAGATGATCATAACCTAGCCTTTACAGCACATAAAACAGAAAGAATGTTAAAAGAACTTCCTAACTATTATTAAAAATAAGGAGAACAAATATGGGCTATATTGAAGACGTAAGAAATCTAGTAGGAAATCACCCACTCATTTTAATTGGATCACACGCCATTATATTAAATGAGAAAAATGAAATATTACTGCAGCTCCGTACAGATTTTAACCGCTGGGGTATTATTGGCGGCGCCTTAGAATATAGCGAGACGTTAGAAGACGCTTTAAAGCGCGAAGTATTTGAAGAAACTGGACTTATCATTAGAAATCCAGAACTATTCCGTACATACTCAGGACCCGATTTCTTTCAAATCTATCCAAACGGCGATCAAGTACATGGTGTACTTGTTATTTATATTTGCCGTGAATTTCAAGGTGAGCTTATATGTGATCAAACTGAATCAAGAGAATTACGCTTCTTTCCGCTTGATGAGTTGCCTAGCAATCTTCCTCCTGTTATTGAGAGGATTATTGCAGATTTCCAACAAAAACAAGGGAACGCTTAACGTTCCCTCTCAAATCCAATCCGTTTTTTTATTTCCGCTAAATTCACCCTCGCAATAGCTCGTGCCTTCTCAGCACCTTTTTCTAACGCCTCATATAATAAATGAGGCTCATTCATATACTTAACGTATTTTCCGCGAGAGTCCGCTAACTCACGGTCTACAACGCGGAATAACTCTTTTTTCACATCACCCCAACCAATTCCGGTCTCATACTTTTCACGCATCGACTGAATTTCATCTTCTGTCGCAAATTCTTTATAAATCATAAATAACGTTTCAAGTTCTTTCGGTTCATTCGGAAGTGACGAATCTGTTTTTATTTTAAATATTAACTTTCGGAGTTTTTCTCGCTCTGCAAAAAGCGGGATAACATTCCCGTAACTTTTACTCATCTTTCTTCCATCAAGACCAGGTAAAATCGCTCCTTCTTCTTGTATCACATACTTTGGAAGCGTAAATGTCATGCCAAATGTATGATTAAAATACGTCGCAATATCACGAGCAATTTCAATATGCTGGATTTGATCCTTTCCGACAGGTACATGAGTTGCTTGAAATAATAAAATATCCGCCGCCATTAAAATCGGATACGTATATAATCCCATATTCACTCCAGCATCTATCTCTAATCCCGCTTCTTTATTTTGTTCTACCTTCGCCTTATACGCATGAGCACGATTCATAAGTCCTTTCGGAGTTAGGCAAGCTAATATCCACGCTAATTCTAAAATCTCCGGCACTTCTGTTTGTCGATAGAAAATAACATCTTCTCCAAGTCCGAGTGATAACCAAGTAGCAGCTACCTCTTTCGTATAACTACTAAACTTCTTTGGATCATGCACAGCATTTAATGCATGATAGTCAGCTATAAAATACAATGCTTTTCCTTCATTATTCTTTGACATTTGTAATGCAGGTTTAATCGCTCCAATATAATTTCCTAAATGCGGATATCCTGTCGGCTTAATTCCTGTTAACATAATTTTTTCACTCATCCTAACTCCTCCTTTCTCAAAATAAAAAACAAAAAGAGCCCCTCATCCTTAAAAAGGACGAGAGACTCCCGCGGTACCACCTTAATTAGCTATATTATAGCTCACTTCAACTTCTTAACGTGAAGTAACCGTCTTCGCCTACTCATTTCAGCTAGAAGCTCCAGAGCCCATTCCATATTCATCCCTTACTGATTCCCACCACATATCAGCTCTCTGAAAAGTTTTGAATATGTACTCTTCTCTTTCATTGCTTTTTAGTTATTTTTTACATTTTATCACATTCGCATTTCAAATAAACATATATTTTCCATTTTACATAGCAGGAATTTCCACTTTAATTGTCTAATACTATATAGGTTTGCAGAAATAATCGAAACAGCTTTGGAGGTTTTTTTATGGTAAAATACATATCAATTTTAGGCTCTACAGGTTCAATTGGTACATCTGCATTAGATGTAGTTTCAGCTCATCCAGAACATTTTCAAATTGTCGGTTTAACCGCAAATTATAATATTGACCTGCTCGAAAAACAAATCGAAACGTTTCAGCCTCGTATTGTAAGCGTTGCGACAAAAGAATTAGCGGACACACTTCGTACGCGCATTTCTACAAATACGAAAATTACATATGGAACTGATGGGTTAATTGAAGTAACTACTCATACTGATACAAATCTTGTATTAAGTTCAGTTGTCGGTGTTTCAGGATTACTCCCAACAATTGAAGCATTAAAAGCGAAGAAAGATATTGCCATTGCTAATAAAGAAACATTAGTTGCGGCTGGACACATCGTAACCGAATTAGCGACACAAAACGAGTGCCGATTAATTCCAGTTGATAGCGAACATTCAGCTATCTTCCAATGTTTAAACGGAGAAAATAATAAAGAAATTGAAAAATTAATTGTTACAGCTTCTGGCGGCGCTTTTCGTGATAAAACACGTGAAGAAATGAACACATTACAAACAAAAGATGCTTTAAAACACCCAAACTGGTTAATGGGCGCAAGACTAACGATTGACTCTGCTACATTAATGAATAAAGGCTTTGAAGTGATGGAAGCTAGATGGCTATTTGATATTCCTTACGACAAAATTGATGTCATGATTCATAAAGAAAGCATTATTCATTCCTTAGTAGAGTTTATTGACGGATCAGTCATGGCACAACTCGGTGCTCCTGATATGAGAATGCCGATTCAATATGCGGTTCCACTACCCTACTCGATTACCTTCTGCCTATGAAAAATTAAACTTATTAGAAATCGGTAGTTTACATTTTGAAAAACCAGATTTAGAGAAGTTCCCATGTCTACAATACGCATATGAATGTGGCAAAATTGGCGGTACAACTCCAGCTGTATTAAATGCAGCGAACGAAATTGCAAATGCACTATTTCTTAAAAATGAAATTGCATTTTTCGATATCGAAAAGACGATTTACAAAACCGTTGAGGCTCATCATAACGTAAAAAACCCTTCTTTAGACGCTATATTAGAAGCTGATCAGTGGGCACGCCAATATGCAAATCAATTGTTAATGAAAAAGAGCTAAAACAGAATCCATCTGTCTTAGCTCTTTTTTACGTATTTAATTTTATAAATCTATAACTGTGCGTAACTAACACTTTTAATATCGCATATCCTGGAATTGCTAAAATAACCCCCATAATTCCAAATAAATTTCCGGCAGTTAAAATAATAAAAATGATAGTAATTGGATGAATATCTAACTTTTTGCCCATTACTTGTGGTGAAATAAATTTCCCCTCTGCTAATTGTACAACCATCATGACAATAATTACTTTTAAAATCATTGCTGGCGAATCAATAAAAGCGATAATTAACGCTGGCGTTATAGCGATAATTGGCCCTACATACGGAACAACGTTTACAATCATCGCCAAAATAGCAAGTAATACAGCGTATTTAATGCCGATTATTAGATAACCAATGAATAGCATAATACCGATAAATAGACTAACAATAATTTGACCTCTAATATACGAACTAATCGCATAATGCATATCATCTAGTATTCTCTTCGCAGCTGGTCGTCTTTGCTCAGATATAAACTTTAAAAAATGATTCGGTAATTGCTCACCATCTTTTAAAAGATAGAACAAAATAAATGGAACCATTACAAATGTTAAAACAACTTCAGTAAGTGTACTTAAAAATCCAGTTACATTTCCTGTTACTGATGATAATGATTTTGTAAAGTTCATTGTAGAATCTTTTACGATATTAGCAACATCAATATTTAAACTTTCCTGCATTCTACCAATTACATTACTTTCTCCAAATTTGCGTGCTGCCCTTTCGATTTCATGACCGAAATATGGCAAGTTATCTATCAAGGTATTAACTTGATCTTTAATAATTGGAATAACCGTCACCGCAAGAAAAACAAATAATCCAAGAACCAGTATATATATCGAGGCAATTGACACAATTCTCGAAACACCTTTTCTTTCTAAAAGAGAAACGAATGGATGCAATATATAAAATAGTACTCCCGCTAATAATACTGGGAAAAAGATTGTTTTTAAAAATACGACGAACGGTGTAAAGACGAATGATATTTTTGTAAGTAATAGTATATTTACAAACAGCAACGCGAATCCAAGTAGTACAGCTAAATAATTTTGTTCTTTAAAAAACTTTTTCAACTTATCTCTTTTTCTTATATTTACTTTCTCCAAGTGTACCACCTCTCTAATTAGGAAAAGCCCTAAAAAGGGCTTTATAAAATAATTAGTAATAGCTTTTATTTTCTTGCAGCTTTTACTACAAATGATACAATAAGAATTAACACAATTGCCCCTAATAATGCTGGTACGACATGAATCCCACCAAATGATGGCCCAAAAGATCCAAATAATCTACTACCTAACCAAGCTCCTAGTAAACCAGCAATTATATTTCCAAACATACCAGCCGGAAAGTTTTTACCCGTTATAGAACTAGCAATTATACCTATAATAGCACCCACTATTAATGTGATAATCCATCCCATCTTTAGTCCTCCATTTCTATTATAGTTTGTATTATCAAATACAAGAGTAACTAAACTCTTATATAAGATTACGTATTTATCAACGCTAACCATATTCTACTATAGAAATACACCTACGAATATTTTATGTATGGAGATACATATATTATATGCAAAAAAGAAAAACATTGTCAAACTTACCCATAAATCAATTATAGTAATATAGCACATTTAAAGGAGGCGTTATTATCTATGATTCTTAAATTACTTCCCACTTCTTATGAAGTAGCAACATCCATTTTAAAGGTTCAAATTCCAGCTTATAAAATTGAAGCAGACTTTTTAAACAGTACTGCAATACCTCGTTTATATGATACTGTAAACGATATTCAAAATTGTGATGAAACATTCTATGGATATTTCTCTGAAAATAAACTCGTCGGCTTTATTTCTTTTATACAAGAAGAAGAACTAATCGATATCCACAGATTAGTTGTATCGCCCGATTTTTTTCAAAAAGGAATCGCAACGAAACTGCTACTTTATATATTTAACATGTTCCCTTCTTCAATGACATACATTGTACAAACAGGTAAAGCAAATACTCCTGCTCTCGCATTGTATAAAAAACACAGCTTCATTGAAATAACAGCTACAACACTACCTGATGGCCTGATTCTTACGCAGCTCAAAAAAAAACAGAAAACACTAAATAGTTTGACTTAATTGTTTATTTATGTTATTTTTTACTTTATAAAACCTTTTGCTGAGTCCAAATTTTGGAGCGGGGGAACCACTTATGTAGCTTTTTGCTACTTGGGGCGAATCTTTTTTAAGTAGGGACACTCTCACTTCCCGAGTCCGACAGCTAACCTCGTAAGCGTAATGGGAGAGGAAGGTGCTTTTTGCCTATGTTACACAGTATGCCTCCTTAGTTATAAATATGGGAACGATACCAATTAAAAACCTATATTTATAGAAAAGGAGACTGGTACAATGTTACGTTTATCAGATCACGCAATAAAAATGATGGAGCAAAGACTTCGACTAGAACAACACCGCACATATCAAGCAAATAAAGTTGTAGATAACTTACATCACAAATACTTCTTTCAGCATATTTTTCAGCCAAAAAGATAAGTACTGACCTTTAACAAAATACAGCGTACACTTTTTCGGTGTACGCTGTATTTTTCATTTTCTCGCTTTAATAATAAACGTCGTCGGCACCATTCTAGCTTTATATAAAGAATAGTACTTCGTAGACGACTCTGCTACTTCTCCATCAAATACACAAGATGGTTCAGGCTCTTCTATTCTCTCAATTGTAAATCCAGCTCTATTTAACTCATTTATGTACGTACTCATTTTTCTCTTATATAATGTCGCTTGTACTGCTTCTCCTTTAAATGTTTCAAACGTAATAGGAATCTCCTCATGATATGAAGAGCGTAAAACAATTTCTTCTGTTCCATACTGCAAATTTGAATATACCGGATGCTCCCAGCTAAAAATAAAACTTCCTCCTGGTTTCACATACGAATATATAAGTTCCAATGTTTTTCTTAAATTAGAAGTCCATCCTAATGCATAGATGGAATATACAATATCAAAATGTTCTTCTGGAATATTTAACTCCTCTTCCATCGCACCACATATTAACTTTGGATTCCAATCTTTTAGCGTTTCATTTGCTGTTTCAATTTGCGTACTCGAAAGATCAAGGCCCATAATTCCTCTGCCCCATTTTCCACCATATATTGCAACGAATGTCCACTACCACATCCGATATCTAGAACCGTTTTATTCTCAATTAAATCAAATAAATGAATTTCATCTTCTGATGCCGTATAAGGTCCATATTTAGGTAAACAATCTACTTGAAAAAAATGAGGTGCTACTATGTCCCAACACCTTTTATTCACTTTCAGCATTTTTGTTTGTTCCATACTTTGCATTCCCCCTTCTTTCTCTTCCACCAGTACTTTTTATACGTGAGGGCCTCATTTCCCTTTTAGATTAATGCCAACAAAAAAAGAGCAGCTTTTTCAGCTACTCCCTTTTCTTACGATGCATGATGATCTTTCTTCTTCATTAACGCTCTCTTCTTCATCGCTTTCGTTAAATATCCACCTTTAAATGAGCGGATTTCATAAGAAGACATAAACGCTTTCGGTGCAATTTCATTAACAATTTCTAAAAGTTCTTTTTCTCTCGAACGCTTTGCAACGATATCTAAGCGATAACGTATAGAGTTAATCCCTTCACCTTCAAATACTGTAACGCCAAATCCAGAGTGGCGTAATTCATCTACTAATTCATTGCAACGGTCTAGTAAACTGACTTGATAGGTAATATATCCAATTGCTAATTTATTCTCTATATAACCGCCTAATAATAGTCCCGCACTAAAGCCAATGACATAGGCAACAATATTCATCCAATTTGACAAATCTTGAAATACAATACCTAAACTTACAATGTAGATTGCTCCTTCTAACAATCCTACACCAGCAGCTGATCTTGTTTGATTCTTTACAAGCAAAATCGTACGGATTGTTAAAACTGGAACATAAATAATTTGAAGCACAAAAATAAGGAGCGCTTGTAACATTTATATCCACCTCTTTCAAAAAGTCTTTTGTCATAATAACATACAAAAGCTTTAGAAATCGATGGGTTTTTAAATTTTTTTTAATAATTTTTCGTACTATTGAAAAATCGAAAAAAGAAGCGTATTATATTTGGTCGTTAATTCGATTGTCATCATTGAATCGCTCATATTATATGAACTATTACGCAATTTATTCTCAAACACCAAAAAAGGAACCTCATTAGGCCCCTTTTATCATAGCTCTATGTTTTTAGAAGCCTTGTCTCTTTGCTTCTCTTCTTCTTTCACTAACTGCATATTTGCATAGGCTAAATTCGCAATCATTAAAAAGTGTCCACCTAATATCCCAGTACCAAATGCCCACATTTCCATTTCATGCTCAATTTCAAACATAATGATAGCCCCTAATATTGCGGCTGCAAATCGGTTTAGAACTCCTAATCCAGGAGCCTTTTCTTTCAGCACAATACTTCTTCCTAGTTTCTCAACTCTGCGAGCTAATAACCAAAGACAATATGCGCTTACTGCTAAACCGATACCAAAGCCTGTCACTTGCTTTCCAAACGGAGTAACCGCCCACATTAGTAGTAAACCACTAAAGATCGTATACAATTGTAATCGATATACACGTAAGGCTACTTGAATCAAAATATCCGCTCCTAATTTCACATTTTATTATGTGTCAGAAGAAAAGCAGCAACTTACACAGTTGCTGCTTTCTCTTGTTCTTGTTCCATTTTTTGAATTTCAACACGTTTAATTTGATAAGCATCTTTTTCTAACACTTTAAATTCATAGCCTTCTGCTTCAACGTATTGTCCTTCTTCGATTTCATGATTTTGCATCATAATCCATCCACCGATTGTATCCACATCGTCTTCTTCAATGTGTAATCCAAACAAATCTTTTACTTCTGTGATAAGCACTTTCCCATCAACAATTTTATGATACTCGTTCACATGTTGAATTGGCGGTGCTTCATCTTCATCATATTCATCACGAATTTCGCCGACGATTTCCTCCAATATATCTTCAAGCGTTACAATTCCAGCTGTTCCTCCGTACTCATCATATAAAACAGCCATCGGAATTCGCTTCTTCTGCATTTGCAGTAATAAATCATGAATTGGAGTTGTTTCCATAACTTCAATAATCGGACGCATATACGTGCGAATCGATGATAAATCTTCTTGATCGTTGTTCATATATCGAATAAAGAAATCTTTTACATTGACCATACCGATAATATCATCTTTATCTTCTCCAAAAATCGGATAACGTGTGTATCGTTCATTTTGGATTACTTTCATGTGTTCTTCTACTGAATCTTCAAGATAGAAACCAACGATTTCTGTACGCGGTACCATTATCTCTTTCGCAATACGATTATCAAATTCAAAGATATTATTTACATACTTGTATTCAGCTTGATTAATTTCTCCACTTTCGTAGCTCTCTGAAAGAATAAGACGTAACTCTTCTTCTGTATGAGCTACTTCATGTTCAGAAGCTGGCTTCAAACCGAATAAACCAGTTACAACACGAGCAGAACCATTCAATACCCAAATAAACGGATACATAACTTTATAGAATATCATTAACGGACCTGCTAATAACAATGTCACTTTTTCAGCTTTTTGAATTGCCATCGTTTTCGGAGCTAATTCCCCGACTACAACGTGCAAGTACGTCATCGTCATAAATGCAAGACCAAACGTTACTACTTGTGAAATAGACGGATTTAAATTCCATTTCTCAAATAATGGGTGTAATAATTTTTCTATCGTCGGTTCACCTAACCAACCAAGTCCCATCGCTGTAACTGTAATACCTAATTGACAAGCAGATAAATATTCATCTAAATTTGTTGTTACCTTTTTCGCTGCTAATGCACCGCGTTTCCCTTCCGCAACAAGCTGATCAATGCGACTTGAACGTATCTTAACAATCGCAAACTCTGCTGCTACGAAAAATCCAGTAAATGCGATTAAAATCGCAACCATGACTAAATTAAATATTTCCAATGAATCCCCTTAGTTAAAAAACTAAGGTGTCCACCTCCTGTATACTATAATGTTTTCTTATTTGTTCGTTAGAAAACATAGCCCGATACAAAAATTAAAGAGGTCGGATTTCACTTATTCTATAATAATAGAGCAAGTGTCTGTATTAAAGCTGTCGTTTGACCTGATAAAGATTTCGATATTTTTTCACGTTGTGAATCAGTCAATTCATCTAAAAGAGGCTTTAACTCCGTTAGCTCTGCTTCTAATCTATGAATATGGTCTGTCACTTCATTCACTTGTTTCGAAACGTGTTCATTGATACCGAGCAGCTTTTTCTTCTCCTCGATTCTCTCTTTAATCTCACAAAGCGGCATATGCATTTCTTTGCACTTCTCAATAAATCGTAATGTCTCAAATGCTGTTTCGTCGTAATAGCGATAATTAGATTGAGATCGCTCCGCTTTTAAGATTCCTAGATTCGTATAATAATCAATCGTTCGTTTCGACACGTGAGCCATGAGAGCCAACTGTCCGATTCGATACACCTTCCCAACGATCTTCCCCCCCTTGTTTATATTACTATTATCATACAATACATAAACTGTACAGTCAAACGTGACGGTTTGTTACACACAATTTCATAACACCCTTCAATAATCAGAAAATTAAGTTATAATATCATTATAAAAGAAGAAAGGAGACTACGCTCATGTACTACAACACTTCATTCGAAAACGATCAACCTGTAGGCCGTCTATAATCTAAGACGGGCATTCATATAACAAGTGCGCCATGCCTCGTCTTAGGGAATATATCATAACCCTAAAAATAGACGGAGGTAATTCAAATGAAACAAACAATTTTAGGAGCTATATGTTTATCACTAGCAGCAAGTATTTGGGGCGGTATGTATGTTGTTAGCAAATATGTACTCGACTTTATCCCACCACTTACACTCGTTTGGCTACGCTTTATTATCGCTTTTGTTGTTTTATATGTGATTTTGAAAACAACTGAAAAAAAGCAAAAGAAAAAAGTAACCATACACAAAAAAGATTGGCTATTATTCGCTTGGATTGGATTCATCGGGTATTTCATTTCGATCACATGTCAATTTATCGGAACAAAATTATCCGATGCGCATACAGGCTCCTTAGTAACATCAGCTACACCTGCATTTATGGTCATATTTGCAGCGCTCATTTTAAAAGAAAAACTAACTGCTCGTAGATTGTTATCAACTATCATCGCAACAATCGGTGTCATTATTGTTATCGGATGGGATATTGAAATTGGCTCCTATTTTATCGGTACAATCATTTTAGTTGGGGCTGCTATTACGTGGGCTTTACTGTCCATTTATGTAAAAATTGCTTCAACTCGATTTTCATCTTTAGTTATTACAACGTACGCTATATTCTTTTCACTCTTTTTTATTACACCTTTTATGATATGGGAATTTCAATCAAACCCTATTGAACATTTGAACATGTATGTAGTATTAGGCGTACTTTATTTAGGAATCGTCTCAACGGCAGGTGCATTTTTCCTTTGGAATAAAGGGTTAGAATTAATGGATGCTAGCATCGGCTCATTATTTTTCTTCTTCCAACCTATCGTTGGATCATTGCTTGGTTGGTTCTTATTAAATGAGACGTTAAGCAGTAACTTTTTCATTGGTGGTATTCTTATTATATGCAGCGTAATTATTACTACCTTTGAAAAGAAAAAATAGTATTAAAAAACAGGCAGAGACTTAGTCTCTGCCTGTTCGCATAATTGGATCTTGATCATGGAATCCAATACAAATTGGTATATTACTTTGCAAACCACTACATGCATTGATAAAACTACAGACCGTTCTAGCAATTAAATATACAGTTATGCCAATTGCCTTTTCATTTGTATCAAAGTTATTTTCAGCATATAAATCTGCTAATTCTACTGACCTCGGTCCCTCAATATCATATGTCCATTCACAAGCCCAATCATCATCCTCTTCTTCAAGTGGAATGTAATCCTCACAAACATAGAACTGACTATTCCATTCATTATCCAGATCATACTCAAAATAGATCGCTTTCGCCTCTTCACTTGCAGCAAGTTCTAATGCTTCTCTTAAACTTATTCTCATACTTTCTTTGTATGAATCTAAATAAATTGCTTTAATTCGTTCTGCATCCTCAATTGAAGCTAGCATACTACAAATTCCATAATACTTCGATTCTATTTCAGATACTTGTAATGAAAATATATCCTCTTGCATTTCTTCTAAATACTGAAATATTTCCAAACTAACTCACTCCATACTTTTTACGCAGTCCAATGCGCAGGACGGGACAACAATTTCGGCAATTTCGTATGTTTGTCCCCTTTCGCCGCGTTAATTTGAACTTGCGTAAGAAAAATACTATTTGTAAAATCTGTCCCTCTAATATCTGCATCACGCAAATCTGCTCCAATGAGATCTGCCCCTCGTAAGTCTGTACCACTTAAGTTAGCTGCAATTAAATATGCTCCTCTTAAATTTGCCCCTTGCAAATCTTTCTTTTTCAAATTCGCTCCCATAAGGTCTGCTCCGCGGTGACTGATTCGCTTCTTACGTGCAGCATTCATTTCCTTCCATACTAATTCGCTCGTTTCTAAAAGGAGAATGTTCACTTCTGCTCTGTGCATTGGAATATTTATTTTCATTAACTCATCTGGACTTAAATTCGAAAGACGCTCTGTCTCTTCAATTGCTTCCTTCAGATCTTTATGAATTGTCTGCGTCGCCTTTAATAGAATAGCCTCATTCAAATACCACAGCATTTCATGAAGCTGATGCATAACCGGAAAAGCATCATACATTTTTCTTGCATGCTCAGCATCTTTCCGCCAATCGATCCCTTTAAACGTAACTTGAGAAATCTTTTGTCCAGCACCGAAACATTCAAATACTGTACAACCTTTATAACCTTTTCCTCTAAGGTTTTTATGTATACTACATTTATAATCTGATTCTAAGTTAGAACACGGTTTACCACCATCTTTATTTACCGCAAAATCTACTGAAGCCGCGAACGGTAATGCTACACAACATAGACCAAAGCATTTTTCGCAGTTTGCTTTTAAATGATCGTTATGATTAGTCAAAATCTATACCCCCTGTTGTCTTTTGACTATTTCATAATATTCCAACTGCACTAAATAATCAATTTTAAAATAAACCGGCACCTTTCATTTCAAATCATAACTTTATGATTCGATTTCCTTTCAATTGAAAAAGACTATTTCTATCTAATGAATTATAATTAAATTATAAATATTCAAACTAAAAGAGGGATTACTATGGCACTAGAAATGAAAACAAACTGTCAAATTTGCGACCATTCCCTTCAGCCCGATTCTGAAGCATACATATGCGTGTACGAATGTACATTTTGTGCACCATGTACAGAGGAAAGACAAAATGTTTGCCCAAATTGCGGCGGAGAGTTAGTACGTAGACCGAGAAAGAAATAGAAAAAAGCAAAGCTATAGCGCTTTGCTTTTTTCTATTCCCTCTTTTTTTGGTATATGAATTTACATCGATGCTTTTGCCCAATCCACAGCAAACTTTTCAATACCTTGATCCGTTAATGGATTCATAGCAAGTTGTTCAATTACTTTTATTGATTCAAATGATTTTTAACTGCTCTTATAACTAATTCATGATCTACTTCTGGTGGTAATCCTGAGACTGTTATCATTCCAATAACCCCTACGTTTTTTATTCGGATGGGAAAGGATCCACCAAACGCAGCATATTCCGAGCCATCTAAACGGTATTTTTCATGATATGGGATTCCATTTATTTCACTTTCTATCTGCATATAATACGAGCTATGATTATGCAGAGAAACGACCCGTTTTTTACGCTCAATCCATTTCGTATTTTCCTCAGTTGTCCCTGTCATCTTGAAATGAAATAATTGCACACCATTTTTGGTTATATCAACAGCAATCAATTTCCCCTCTCTCTTTGCTGTTTCAACGATAAATAAACCTAATTGCAAGGCATCTTCATTTGTAAAAGAGGAAAATTGAAGTGTTTCCTCCTCCATTAAAATTTGTTTACTTATTTCACTCATATTTGAAGTACTCATATCTTTAGCCTCCCTAATTGTTTTATACCACATTGGCATTTTTTGAAATTACCAACCTCTATAGTACCGCCTTCTGAATCTAAATAAACTGCTGTAGCTTCGTTAGTAACTAGTACCATAAAGCTTGTTTTTTTCTTACTGGTACTATTATGAATTATATTTAACACATTAAAATTGTATGTACTTTAAAGTGCTATAGGTACTAAACATTTGGTACAGGAATTGTCTACTTCTGTAATTCAGCTAATTCATTATAAGAAATACAAAAAAAGCAAAGCGTCCACGCTTTGCTTCTTACAGAACCCCTTTTAACTTTTCACAAATTAACTTCGCCAAATACTCATAACCTTGTGGTCCAAAGTGCAATCCATCTTTTTCATCATCTTCTACAAATTTTTTATAATGCTGTTCTTGAATCATTTCAGCATACAAATTTAAAAAATGACTTCCTGTTTCTTTCGCCACTTCCTCAACCACGTCTGCATATTGGCCGAGTACTTCATTCGTTCTATTATGTTGCCTTACTTCATCAACTGGTGCCGGACTAATAAGTAGTACTTTTTCTGGTGAAATCGTACTTACAATTTTCTCTAAGTTTTCTTTATATACTTGTAATGGCACTTGAGCAAAAGAGACTGCATCATTCGTACCAATAAAGTGAAACTTTAATCAGTGGGGGTTTTGTTCATCCCCCACTGATTATTAGCCTTCACCAATCGGGCATTAACGGGCAGTTGACCTCCCACCTAACTTCTTTGCTCCAGCCAAATTTTGAGGTGGGAGCCTTACTGCCCGTTAATGCGGGAGAAAAACCGTTACGAAATTTGGTTCATATGATAATACATCCTCTTCAATCCTTTGTAGTGCATCGAACGTATTATCACCCGGAACACCCGTATTAAGCACCTTCAAGTTGGGAAGCATCTCTTGCAAACGTGGTGTTAATCTCGGTGTTCCATCAAAAAATATTTCATCAGCTGTAATACTATCACCAAAGCATACTAATGTTTTCATTAATCTAGCACTCCTTTACGTATGAAACAACTTTCCTTCTATCGCTTTCATATATCTTTCCGCAGAACGTTCAACTGCCTCATTTGCATTTTCTTTTACTACTCGGTGAAAAGCATTATATAGGCGATTAAATTGTAACGGCTTCACTCGATTCGCCATTTCTTCCACTTTCCTTGCTGGTAATGGAATTAAGTTTGGATAGCTATACATGAAGCTTACCCACTGCTGATCCGCTACAACTTGAATGATATCACCTGTTAATAATATACCTTTCCCATCATTTCCTTCTTCCCAATATAATACAGAACCGCCACTAAAATGTCCTCCGAGACGATGAATGGTAATTCCATCTGCTAATTGTAAAGACTCACCAGACCAGTAAATAATACGACTACTCGGGCGCATAACCCACTCTTTATCGTCTTCGTGTATATAAATTGGTACATCGAATGTTTCTGCCCATTCTACTTGTGTTGAATAATAATGCGGATGAGATAATGCAATTGCATCTAATCCGCCCCACTCTTTTATCTTCTCAATTGTCGTTTCATCTAAATAAGTAATACAATCCCATAGTAAACGATATGACTCTGTTTTTACTACAAATGCCGTCTGACCGATCGCAAATTCTGGTTTTGTCGTAATACTATAAAGCCCATTTTCTTCTTCTATAATTTCATTTTTATATGTATCACTCGTCTGCAAGTTTTCTAAACTCGTCCAAGACTGCCCTTTCGGATTAATATATTGTCTCTCCTCATCACAAATAAGACAACTTACCGGTTCTTCCACACTCGCTGCATACTGAACGCCACACGTTGTACAAACGAAATTATTCATAGTTATTCCCCTATCCCTTTAATTTTTTATTAAGCTGATATTTGTTGATAGTTTTCTGCTTTTTTATTTTCAATTGATAAGCTAAATCTCATTCATCCAATAACGCCAAGCTTCTAAGTAATCTTCTAAATCTTTCGGGTGATGTCTTAAACACGTATCGATACGCAAATATAAACCTATTACTATTTCTTCATATAAATCTCGGTCCCTTTTACGAAATGCACATTGTTTCATCACATACTGAATGGTTTCTTTCGTTAAATCTTCCGGAGTTGAACAGAACGCGTAAATTAAATCGTATATAGGATCTCCTAAGACTGGAAATGGATCTATCACACCATATAATTTATTTTCTCGGAATATAAAGTTATGGAATCCAAGATCGCCATGTAATAAAAACGGACTATCTATTCCAGTACCTCTTTTTGGACTATTTACAAGTGTAAGAACAAGCTGATGTTCTTCCTCACTTATGTACTGCCTCAAATTTCCACGAACTTCCATTACATTTGCTAATAAAAATTCTGTCCAAGATTGAACCGGACTATCTTTCCATCCCCATCCATCTATATCTGAAACTACTTCATACTTATTAATAGCTTCTTTTACAAGTGTACTAAGCGTAATTCGTTTATATCCACGTTCGCACGAAGTACTCCCTTCGAGGAATGAATACACAATATATCTATTTAAAGGTTCCTTATACAAAATCTTTGAAAATAAAGTATTCCCTTCATAAAAAGAAAGAAAATCAGCTTCTTCACGTATCACTTCCGATTCGTTCAGCTTTACAACGTATTTTCCATCCAATAAATATACTGTACTTGTCGTTCCTCCGTTTAACACTTTCATGCTTTTCGGATAATGTGAAATAACCTTCTCATTAACTAGTTGTTCAGCGATTATTGAAATGCCCATTTCCCCCACCCTTAATTCCGAAAATTCCCTTAATTCAAAAGACAACTTTACTATTATTTGACAAATCCAAGAGAATCCCTTCCAACATCTTAATATAACAGAAATTAATTTTTAATTTATTAAGACTGCCTCTTTCAATATTTCATCACATAATTCATTCCATTTATGATAATGTGATGCAATTTCTTCACTCCAAATGTTCTTCATATAATCTAGTAATTTCTATTGCAGGGTCTCTTTCTTTCAATTTAAGAGCCAAACTTTCTACACCAAACACTTCTGTAAATGTGTGGCTTCCTACAATCAAATTGATGCCTTTAAATTTCGCATGTTGCACTGTATATAATGTTTTTTCTCCTGTTATGTACGTATCGCAACCTTTTTCTAGCGCACGCTCAATAAGGTTTGTATTGTTTCCTGCACCTGTTAAAATCGCAATCCGTTTCACTGGCCTATCGTGATTTTCCCATCGCTTCACTTTCTCTTCCGTTCTCTCTTCAAGTTTTTTAACTAAATTTGAAAAGGGCATCGCTTCTTTATATTCTCCTATTCCCGGTAGCTCTTCTTCCTCATACGTGGAATATTCCAGTATTGTATCTATCCCAATTTCATTGAATAAAGACGTGCACGTGCCAAATTTCACAAAATCTAACGGCAAATGAATCCAAAAATGATTCATTTCATATTCTTTTAATTTCTCGATACAAGCTTCTTCCATACCGAATAAAAAACTCCACGGCGCATGATGTGTAACTATCATATCCACTCCGTTTTTATAAGCTTCCTCAATCGTCTCTAGCGTCAAATTTGTCGTGTAACCTATTTTGTGAAATTCCTCTTTACTAATGTGAGTGAAACCATACTCGTCATCACCGTATTTATGAAGATGCTCTCCAAAAAGTGATGTAATATGATCTTTAAACTGCGTTATATTCATTTTCATTTCTCCTTTCATTGACTTTTATATTTCAAAAATAAGGAAATACTATTTAACGACGTTACATACATATAGGAGGACAATATGAAACCTGAATTTTTAAAAGCTATACATGAAGCGATTGGAAATGTTGAACATATTCATATAGAAGAAAGTGGTGCAGATAGTTTACTCATTCATCATGATGATGCACAGCAATTAAAACAAGTTGCTGAAACGTTAGAGAGTAATAATTTCCGCTCTACTATTAGAACAGCTGGGGATGCTTCGTATATTGAAGTGTTGAACAGATAAGGAAGCCGGCTATATGACCGGCTTTCCTCTTTTAAATTGAGATTTCAAATTCATCTACATACACTGCAGTTCCAGAAATATCTATTTGTAATTTCTCGTTTTCTACATCTTTCTTTACATAAACCGTTACACGACCATCTTTATTGATTTCCTGTCCTTGCTCAACGATTAACTCCAGTTCATGGTCAAAATCTTTCTCCAAATACGTCGCATAATACGCTCCCATTACACCTGAAGCAGTTCCTGTCACTGGATCTTCTATTGTTCCAGAATAAGGTGATGAGAAATGACGACCGTGCATTTTTGCTTCTGCATCATATGCCTCTAAGCAAAGTGGATGAATAGCAACCTTTGGCATTTCTTTTAATACAGATGGAAATTCACTATTATTAGGTTTCATCCTTTCACATGCTTCAAGTTTTTTAATAGGTACAATTAAAGTCCAAATACCAGTACTTCCATATACAATCGGAAATTTTTCATCTAAATCATTTACTTCAAGACCAATACTGTAAGCTAATGCCTCTTTGGAACCTGTAAAATTTTGAAACCGCGGTGTTGCTTGTCTCATTTTAATAAAAGTTTCCCCACTTTTATTCGCACCTATATGTATCGGCAAAATCCCTGCCTTCGTTTCAATTGTTAAATTGTGCTTCCCTTCTAATAACCCTCTTTCATGAAGTGCATGTATAGTCCCTACTGTCGCATGACCACATAAATCATTTTCATGACCAGGCGTAAAATAGCGAATTCTTACATCTGCTACTTCTGAAGAAAGAACAAAAGCTGTTTCGTTAAATCCAACCTTTTCAGCAATGAGTTGCATTTCCTCTTCCGCTAATCCATCTCCTTCTAATACAATACCTGCTGGATTTCCCATATTCGGTTTATTACTAAATGCATCATAATGGACTACGTTTACTTTTTTCATTCTCATATCCCCTAATCCTCTTTTAAAATTTTTTTGAAGGTCCAAATATATTTTGAATGGTTGTAAGATCGTACATTACCACTTCAACTCCCCTACACCCGGTTCAATAAACTTACCCGAAACATCCTCATTTGAATCCATTACCCAATCATATATATGTTGAGCTCCTTCAGCAGGAGTCATATTCGCATCAAAAGCACCAATTTCAGTCTTTAATTTCCCAGGGTGAATTGCGGTTACACTAATTCCTTTATCCTCAAACTCTTGTTGTAAACAGAGTGTTAACATATTTTGTGCAGCCTTGGCAATCCGATATGAATACGAAAACTCTCCTTGCGGAAATTCTTTTTCGGCCATTTTGTGTAATGAACCTAATCGAGAGGATATATTGATAATTCTCGGATGTTTCGACCTAGTTAAAGCCGTATATGTACCTTTTATAGCTCGAATTACACCTAAGCAATGAATATTAAATAGTTCCGTTAACTCTTCTGAATTGGTACGTAAAACCTCAGTTTCCTTTCCAGGTATCCCAGCGTTATTTATAACTAAATCGAGATGCTCCGTATATTTCTCAAGCTGCTCCTTAATACGTTCAGTACTATCATCAGCTGATAAATTTGCTAATATAGGAAAACATCTAGAAGTACACATCTGTTTTAATTGTTCTATCGCTTCCTCACTTCTAACTAGCGGATAAACAAGATGTCCATTCTCATGAAATACTTTTACTAACTGTAACCCTAATCCCCGATTTCCACCTGTAATAAAAACCCTCATATATCCATCTCCTTATTTTTATAATAAATAAGAAAATCTGCCCACTTACCATTCCCCATAGAAAATGCCTCTCTCATACATTCAAATGAAAAACCAGCTCTTTCTGCCAAACGAACAGATGGCTCATTATCAACATTTATATGTAATTCAATTCTATGAAATTGAAGACTATTAAAAAACAACGGTAACGCCGATTTTACACTTTCGATCCCGTATCCATTTTTCCAAAATTGATTATGGATAGAGTACCCCATCATTGCCCATTGATAATCCATACGTAAAATTTTAATAAGCTCTAGCTTTCCAATATTTGCGCCATCTTCTTTCCGAAAAATACCTAATACGTACATTTCATCTCGATGTGCAGCTTCATCAAAACCTCTTATCCATTCCATGAACCATTCTATTGTTGAAGACGACATATCATGATAGCCATCATCGTATTTATGTTGAGATGGTAACCTCTTATTGAATCCATCTATCCAACTTACATAATCCTCTTTTTGAAATGGACGGATAATGAGTCTTTCTGTCTCTACTTGTAATAGCGGCAGTTTCATTTACATCTCTTCCTTTGATTATTTGATTGAATATTCTTTATTATCTTACACAAAATACAAAATCTAGTAAATTATTATGTTTTTTATAAAGAAAAATCCAGTTATGCTTACTACATAACTGGATTCCTTATCGTTTAACAACTTTTTATTTTAAAATAACAACTTCTCTTAATTCCCTCTTCAACACTTTCCCTAAAGCGTTTTTCGGTAATTCATTCATAAATACAACTTCAGGTATTTTATAATTTGCTAGTTTTCTTTTACAATGTTGAATAATTTCTTCTTCTGTTAAAGATGTTTGAATATCTTTTACAATGTAAGCTGTTGGAATATCTCCCCAAAAGTCATTTGGAACTCCAACTACTGCAACTTCTAAAACACCATTTATTTCATGAATTACATCTTCTACTTGATCCGGATATACGTTGTCACCACCGTGCACGATAACGTCTTTATATCTTCCCATAATATGTAGGAATCCATCATCATCTATCATGCCGGCATCACCCATGTTAAACCAATTATCTTTCACTACCTTCTTTGTCGCTTTTTCGTTATTCCAATATCCTTTAAACATGTAAGGACTTCTTACGTGGATTTCTCCAACTTCATTCGTTGCTAGTTCATCACCTGTTTCTGGATGAATAATTTTTAACTCTACATGTTTAAGAGTTTTCCCTACAGAAGACATTTTTTCTTTTCCCATATTTGGATGCCATGAAGTTACTACCCAACCTTCTGTACTACCATAGCCTTGCACCATATATATTCCTTTTTTCATATATTTTTGAATGAGCGTTTCTGGTACTTTTGTACCACCGCTTTGTGCTACTTTAAAGGTCGAAATGTTACGCTCTTTTTTATTTAATTCATCAAGCATATAACTATAAACTGCTGGAAACGCAAGCATCGTAGTAATTTTCTCTTCTTCAATCTTATCCCAAATGTGAGTAGGATTCGAATCAGCTAAGAAAATCATCGTAATGCCATGATAAATACAATTTAAAATAGAAAGCACGCCACTCATATGAAACAATGGATGCACTGATAAAAAGCGTTCACCTGCTGGAATTTCTCTTTGCCCCGCAATCTCAGTAAAATAATGATGTAAATTTTTATGACCAATTACGCAGGCTTTTGCACTTCCAGTCGTTCCTGAAGTAAATAAGAAAATAGCATCATCGTCTTCATGAACTGCCACGTTCGGTTCTGTTATTGGTTGTTCTTTTAGTTTTAATTCAAAAGAACCGAAACCTTCTGTTGTTGTTTCAATTACATTAGGAATTTCTTTAACTACATCAATCTTTAATACAACTTCACTAAATTCATCATCAATAACTAATACTTTTAATCTCGCTTCTTTTACAATCGATTCTAATTCATAAGCAGTAAGCTGATGATTAAGCGGAATAAATACCGCGCCAATTTTTAAACTTGCCATCATAACACTTGAAAACGGATGATTATTTTTGCATAAGATTCCTATGCGATCTCCTCTTTGCACACCGTTATGTAACAAATAATGTGCAATCTGATTTACTCGTTCATTATATTGCTGAAACGAATACCTTTTCTCTCCCCCTACAAGCGCCTCCAAATTCGGTGATTGCATTGCTCTTTTTTGTAATAATTGTCGCATCGTTCTCAAGTAAAACTCCCCTTTATATATGTTAGGTTTTTTATTTTACCAGATTAATTATTAATTTACTAAAGATTACACTTAGTGAATATAAAACGAATAAAAAATAGCCATCTACTTAACAAGTAAATGGCTATTTTTCCTTATATATTAGAATACTTCTTATTCATAACATATTTCACATACTCAGGTGCACTTTTGTCAATCTCTTCATCACTGATTTCATATTCTGCTCCGTATAAATAAAATGATGGTATAAATTCCATTCCTGTATATAAGCACGTAGCGTGAAATGGTTTCGTCAACTCATCCATCGTAATTCCGCTATTTTTATAGTCTTTTTCTAATCCACCTATAGAAATAGCTATACCAAATTCTTTCCCCTTCACTTTATCCCCTTTTGATCCATAGGCAAATCCATATGTTAATACATCATCGAACCATTTTTTTAATAATGGTGGTGAGCTATACCAGTAGAGCGGAAATTGAAATATATAGCGGTCGTGCTCTACTAACAGCTTTTGTTCTCCTTCAATATTAAACTCCCAATTTGGTGCCACTTTATATAATTCATGCACCGTTATTTCGTCCGAATATTTCTCAAGTTCTTCTACCCATCTTTTATTAATTCGAGACTTTTCAATATCAGGATGTGCTACAATTACAAGTGTTTTCATATATTTTCTTCCCCCTTATAAATAATTCAAACCCTTTAGTATTAGTATGAATGAGTCACATATAATTGAAAAGTACGTACTTTCAGGTACTATAGGAACCTTAAAGTACCTGTGGAGGTGTTATATGAATCAAAATGATGGTTGCCCAATCGCAACAACACTCGAAGTAATCGGCGGAAAATGGAAAGTTCATATATTATGTATTTTGATGGATGGAAAAATGCGAACGAATGAAATAAAACGAGAAATCCCAAACATTACGCAAAAAGTTCTTACACAACAACTTCGGCAACTTGAAGCTGATGGAATTATCCATCGTACTGTATATCAAGAAGTACCACCAAAGGTTGAGTACACAATAAGCGAACATGGAAAATCCTTAATGCAAATTATGGATGAACTATTTGAATGGGGAAAAGATCATCAGATCAAAAGGTTAAATGACTAAAAGAACCCTACCAACTTTGTTAAATACTCTACGTTCATATTTAGCAATCTCAAGATTTCTTATGAGCTTACATACTAGTGGGAACGTCACATCACTATCAAGCTAACAAAAAAAAACTAATAAGAAAATTTTCATTTTTATGGTACATTAAAACTTTAGCTTGATAGCGATGCGGCAGGACCCAAACAAAGAAATGGATTAGACAAATTAAAAACAACACTGCATACGACTAATGTTAATAAGAAAATTACATATATTTATAAATGTAATTCTTATGTAAAAATCTTAAAAAATTATAGCCACAGAATTGCTTTCGTATCCTCTTCTTAATTTTGAAGCCTGGACAGTCAGCATTTAAAACAAACTTAATAATATCGCTTTTGTACGATCGTCCGTTACTTCATAATAAATTTCTAATCCTTTCCGAGTACCTGTAATGATTTTAACAGCTCGTAGTTTAGATAAATGTTGACTAATTGTACTTTGAGGCATTTGTAATGTTTCATACATTGTTGTTACGTTAGTAGGGCCTTTTGTAAGCATTATTTCTACTAAGGATAAACGGACAGGATGCGCCAATACCTTTAATACTTCAGTAATCTCTTCATATATTTCTTTTTTTGCTTTCATATTTCTTTCTCCCCTTTTATATAAATATTAATGATATCCATATATATAATTCGAAAGTATATATGATTTTATGTCCGTCATTTTAAAAATTTTAATATTAAAAATCCCTTCACTTTGAAACTAGAGGGATTTATTAACATAAAACGAATTCCCATCTTCAATATTCTATAGATTCTTCTTTCCATTCCCTTGATGTTGTGTGGCAGAAATGTTTTTATCCTCATTTTTAGGCCCGTTATTTTCGTTTATATTTCCTTGCTGACCCTCATTATTTTCTTGTTTATATCCCCTACCGTTGTTTCCTTGCTGGTGTCCATTATTTCCTTGCTGAGTTCCTCTACCGTTATTCTCTTGCTGATGTCCACTATTTTCTTTTTGAGGCCCTCTACCGTTGTTCTCTTGCTGATGTCCATTATTTCCTTGCTGAGATTCTCTACCTTTATTATCTTGCTGAGACTCTCTACCATTGTTCTCTTGCTGGTGTCCATTATTTCCTTGCTGAGA
>NZ_JAKUGX010000040.1:0-35572 GCF_022664195.1 Bacillus cereus group sp. BfR-BA-01316 | reverse complement strand
TTCTATTGCAGTAGGTTTTAACGTGGAACAAACAGGTCTTGGTATAGTTCTAGGTACTTTACCTATAAATCCAACTACAATCGTTAGGTTTGCTATTTCAACCTGCAAAATCACAGCTGTGAACATTCTCTAAAATTTAGAGATGTATAATAAAAAATAGCACCAAATGCCCATCAACCTAACATTTTGAAGTACCCCCAAAACAAAAAATTGTACATTTTCACCTGAGGATGCCAATTTTCTCGTTTTGGGGTAATTCTGAATTCTTAAGTTGATGGGCATGTTTAGAGAAGGCCATTTTGATTAATCTTTATTCGAGATGCCTTCTTTTTGTTTGTAAAGAACCCCTTCATAAATAGTTTTTCTTTTTGAAACTGTGAAAGTAAACTTTTAAATAAAAATTCACTTTCAATGTCATATAAGAAGAACAAAAGATAAGTCGTCTTTTGTTCTTAATAGGGTCTTACCAGCAGCATCCGTTACTTTAGAAACACTCCTATGAGATATAATTATTGATGGTGCTTTTTAGGTGATATAATGGAGGTAGATTACTCATCTAATGATGAAGGGAGGTTTACGCGTATGGAAGTAACATTTACAGTAAGTAAATGGGATGAAAAGCCAGTCAATGACACTAGAAAAGATTTCCCTATTAATATTGCCCATGTCGAATATGATATTGACGGTGAATTAAAAGGAAAAGCTTTTGTTGAATATTTATTATATTATTTAGAATCAACTATAGATGATGGACACTTGGCCACTGCTAAAATTTCCGGATTTTTACATTTCGAAGGAATTTATAAGGGAAAACGAGGGACATTTACAGCTATAGAGCAAGGGATATTTGATAAAGGAAATCTAGATTCCCCTGCAACAATCATCAAAGCTACTGGTGAATTAGAAAGCCTGAAAGGGTCCTATAATTATAAGTTTACAGGTCAAACCAGTAAAATGATTCTAGACTTTGAATTCTAACAAAATATCTTATAATTTAGCAAAAAGGGCATCCACTGTAATACCAGGAATGTCCTTTTTTAAACTAAATTATACCGAAAAACAAGACTCAAAATTTTCAATGGGAGGAAATGATATGAGGATCACGATACAAGAATATGTGGTCAATGAAATAGATTCAGGACCATATGGAATAACCGTAGGAAAAGACGGAGCATTGTGGTTTACGGAACAGAAAGGGAATCGAATTGGTAGAATAAATGCTAATGGTGAAATAAATTCTTTCCCCATTCCGACAGCAAATGCAGGAGCTATGTCAATTATCTCGGACCAGACCGGTGACTTATGGTTTACGGAATATAACTCAAGCAAGATCGGTAAAATGTCGATGAACGGTCTTTTTGAAGAATATGTACTCCCTACAACGAACGCTGCACCTTTTGGCATAACGGAAGGCCCAGATAGAGCAATATGGTTTACAGAAATGAATAATGGTAGGATCGGAAGAATAACAAAGTCAGGGGAAATCACCGAGTTTGAATTGCCTAACTCCAAATCATTTCCCTCTTTTATTACTCTGGGATCAGATGGGGCATTATGGTTTACACAGAATCAGAACAATAGGATTGGGAGAATAACCACTAAAGGTGAGGTGACAGAATATCCAATCCCAACACCCAACTCCGGACCAGTTGGAATTGCGAGCGGATCAGATGGAGCAATATGGTTTGTGCAAATCATGGGCAATAAAATTGGTAGAATTACGTTCGAAGGTGCGGTCAAAGAATTTGTTATACCGACGCCGAACGCTCGCCCTCATGCCATAATACCCGGGAAGAACAGAGATCTTTGGTTCACGGAATGGGGAGGTAACCAAATCAGCCGTATTACAGTTGAAGGAGTTATTACGGAATATACGATACCTACAAATAATGCAGAGCCACATGGTATCACGTTTTGTCCGGATGGCGATCTTTGGTTCGCTGAAGAGTGTAATCAAATTGGACGTCTAACAATCATTACGTAATAGGGATATCGTCCATCGCTATCAAGCTCAGAAAAGTAAATATCCCAAAACGAGAAAATTGACATCTCCAAGTGAAAATGTACATTTTTTTGTTTTGGGCGTACATTAAAACCTTATCTTGATGGCCATGGTGACCCGTCCACATTTTAACGAAAATATACGGAACTGATAACAAGCAAGCAAAACAATTATATACAGGTGCAGCACAACAAACTCAAGAAATTATTGAATCTTTAAATCCTCGTCTTCTGCAAATTGAACATGAAGAGCCTCAGTACAAGTAATAACATAGTACCTTTCACATAAAATATCGTCCACATGGAAGAGTGCTGAGATTAGATAACGATTATCAAAATGATGATTACAATTAATGGTTCTCACCACATCACTATTAAGATAAGAGAAACAAGTATCCCAAAACAAAAAATGTACATTTTCATCTGGAGATGCACATTTTTTCGTTTTAGGTGTGTTATAAAATGCTTAAGTTGATAGATGTGTGCGGTGACCCCTATGTCCATCAAGGTAAAATGAAATCATATTTCAAAAATAAAAAAGACCAATTACGGTCCTTTTTTCTATCTCTCTTATACAGACACTATCACTGTGTAACTTTATTAGAAACAAGTAATTTTTCAATACATATAGGCAACATATCTAATAGCGTTTCAAATGCGTAATTTACGTCCAGACGCTCCGTCCATTGATGTGCATCTTTTCCTACTGGCCCCATATTTAATACTGGAACGTCAAACACTTCTAATTCCTTAAGTGGAATCGAATAACCTTTATCCCATAATGGCATATTGTCTACAAGGGAACTCATTGAATCTAATGGGTACTGCAAGCCCACATAGCTCAAATCTGAAATTCCTCCAAAATAATTTTGATTTTCAAATGTAATGCTATGATTATAGTGGGCATACTTTTCCATTTCTACAACTACCTCTTTAATTAAAGGATTGTTGCGTGAACTCACAGCTGGATAGTACGGCGGAGCAAAGAAAAGTACAATCATCGGAGCCTTTTCTTTACATAAGATAGCTAATTTGTCTACTAAATCAATGGTTACCGCACGATCATCTTTATCTTCTCTATTTTTTATAATATTAGATTGAATTTCCTCTAATTTTTTTTGTCCATGTTGTTCAATTGCATAAGTGATAAGCTCTTCATATGTTAATACATTTACTTTAAGATTAGGCGGTATGAACGGATTATACTTAGAAAAATGATACGCTCGCTCCTCATACGATTCTTCGATTTTCTCTGCTACTTTCGTTACCTTTTGACGTAACAACGAAACTACATCTGTCATCGTTTTTTCTAGTAAAAACAAGTTAAATAATGTGACAGCACGATGAGGAATTTGTACAGAATAATCCTCCTTTAAGTCCCTTTGAAGCAAGTTAGTTGGTGGAGGACTCGCTTCCCCTTCTACAATATCACAAAGGTCCGTATTCAACTCTAATTCTGCTGTTAATAATGAAGCCATATAACTCCCATTTAATCCTGCAAAAGGTTCGCCTACATGTGTCTCTTTTCCATAGCAAAGGAAACCAGGTAACACCTTCCCAATAGAACCAGTATAAATATACTTATTTTGATCACCAGGATGCCTTGAAAACATAGGCTCTGAATTTAGGACCGTTTTATATTCTAAGTCATGTTCTCTTGCTAAATCTAATAATCTCGGAACAGCAGCCCTCATCCCTACAGAGTTCACTTCTTCATCTGGAACAGCCAATAAAAGAACATTCCCATCAAATCTTCCTTCACAAGCTTGCTCAACCATCGCCATTTGTAAAGCTAGACCACATTTCATATCCATTGTTCCTCTACCAAATAGCCAATCTCCTTGTTCTATATCTTCCCGTACATGATCTGGTAGCTCATCTTTATGAGAATAAAACATAGATGTTAACTTTTTAGGGTTAAATGCATCTTCTTTCCACACTCCGTAATCTTGTACATCTACAACATCAAAGTGGCTAACAAGAATTACGGTATTTTTCGTACTATCGCTTTTCTTTACTAGGGCTGTAACAAAATATCTTCCATCCCCTGTCGGATTTTTTTGCAAATGATGCGGATTTTGTTTGAAATACTGTAAGTCAGCTAATTGTTCTACAACAAAGTCTGGCAATATAACTTCAGCTTCTGAACCTGTAATACTAGGAATTTCAACAAGATTGCTTAATAATTGAATCAATTGTTCTTTAGATTGCCACTTTGACATATAAATCCCCCTATTTTTCCGCATTATGAAATTCATTTCCAATATATGAATAAAAAATGACGACAGCAATCAAAATTATAATTCTGATGTACTGCCGATTTTTATTGATATTTCATGAGCAGCTTGTTTTACCTTACTAATAAGAAAAGATAGTCGATCATCATTAATGCGATGACTAATTAACCCAACACTTAATGCTCCTACTACTTTATGATTAAATCCGATAATAGGTGCAGCTACTGATGCTGTCCCTTCTGTTTTTTCACCATAACTCACAGCATATCCTTCATTTTTTATCTGCTTTATTTGATCAAGAAGAATTTGCTTTTGTTCTGGTAAAGAAGAAAGTAAATCTTCTACAATGTATTCCATTTCATTCGTTGTCATATTAGCAAGCATCGTTTTATTTGCGGCGCCAATCGAAAGAGGAATCTGTTCCCCTAAGTTATCGATAACTCGAATTTTTAAAGGGCTATCAATTCTTTCAATGATAATAGAATGTGTTCCATTTGGAATGTTCAAATAAACACTTTCTTCAACTTCAGAGGCCAAACGCTTCATCACTTCTCTTGCAACAGATCTGTAGTCTACCTTCTCCAATTGACGTAATCCTATTTCCATCCACATTGGTCCAATCTTGTACTGTTTTGTTTCTGAAATTTGCGTAACTAATCCATGCTCCATTAGAGAGTTCAGTAACCTATGTACTGTACTAACCGGGAGATGTGTTCTATCAGCTATATCAGAAATAGCCCAATACTCTTTTTCATTTGTAGAATTCAGTAACTTAATAATACCTATCGCTCGATCAATGGACTGTACCATAACTCGCCTCAACTTTACTTGTAGTATGTTTAGCCTAATTAACTATCAATTTATCAAAAATTCAAACTGAAATCAATTAATTTATTTAATTTTCTAAAAATAGAGATATAACACTAACAGCAAGTTGAAAACGCAAACAAAAAACTGTTGACTTTTCTTCTTAATTATCTGAAAATTATAACAAGATTTCACATCACGGAATACATTCCATAATACGGAAAAACATCGAATTTCATACTACCAATTATGAAAGTGAGGAAAACAATGACGCAAGTAAACAATACAAAAAATGAATTAAAGCGCACGATGAAAAGTAGACATTTATTCATGATTGCACTCGGTGGTGTGATTGGAACTGGGTTATTTAACGGATCTGGTTTTATAATAAGTCAAGCTGGACCTGGTGGATCCGTACTTGCCTTTATGGCCGGTGGATTATTAATGTATCTCGTTATGCTATGTCTTGGTGAGCTTGCTGTAGCAATGCCAGTTTCAGGTTCCTTCCAGGAATATGCCACTAAGTTCATCAATCCCGCAACTGGGTTTACCATCGGATGGTTGTATTGGCTAAGCTGGGCAAATACGACTGGTCTTGAATTTACAACTGCCGGTATTACAATGCAGCGATGGTTTCCTGATATTCCTGTCTGGGTTTGGTGTTTAATATTTGGTGTTACAATATTCACTATTAACGCATTATCCGCTCGTAGTTATGCAGAAACAGAATTTTGGTTTTCAAGTATTAAAGTATCTGCCATTATTGCTTTCATTATTCTTGGCGGCGCCGCTATGTTCGGCTTTATTGATTTAAAAGGAAACGAACCCGCTCCGCTTCTTTCAAATTTCGTAAATCATGGTGGTTTATTCCCAAATGGACTCGCCGCTATCTTATTAACAATGGTTACAGTCAATTATTCCTTCCAAGGTACAGAACTTGTTGGAATCGCAGCAGGTGAAAGTGAAGATCCAGCAAAGACTTTACCTCGCTCTATTAGAAATATAATATGGCGCACAATGTTTTTCTTCGTCTTAGCAATCTTTGTTCTCGTGGCTTTAATTCCTTGGGAAGAGGCAGGATTAACAAAGAGTCCGTTTGTTGCTGTATTTGATAATATAGGTATTCCATATGCAGCTGATATTATGAACTTTGTTATTCTTACTGCTGTTCTTTCTGTCGCAAACTCAGGACTATACGCTGCAACTCGAATGCTTTGGTCATTATCAAAAAATGATATGGCTCCAGCCTTTTTAAAGAAATTATCATCACGAGGGATACCTCTAAACGCTTTAATCTTGACGATAGCTATTTCTGCTTTTTCTCTTTTGACAAGCGTTGTAGCTGCTGAAACGGTTTACTTATGGCTGATTTCAATTTCTGGAGTCATTACAATTATTGTTTGGATGTCAATTTGTGTTTCTCAATTCTTTTTCCGTAAACATTATTTAGCCGAAGGTGGAAAATTAGAAAACTTAAAATTCAGAACTCCACTTTATCCTCTTGTCCCAATTCTCGGTTTTGGATTGTATGGCATTATATTAATAAGTCTTATCTTTATCCCAAGTCAAAGACTAGGAATCTATTGCACTGTACCATTTATCATTTTTTGCTACACCTACTATCACTTTAAGATTAAGAAAAAAACTGCTAATAACACTCCTACAGAAACTAAAATTAGCGAAACTTCGTAATACTATACTTAAAATCCCGCACATTGCTTTTACTTTGTGATAAGAACCATAATTTTGCCAAAACGGCAAGCTTATGGTTCTTTTTGTTTGCGGCAAACATACGCTTCCAGGATTTGAAGAATATTTTTAATGTCGCTTTTAAATAAAGTCACGGTGTTTATAAAAAAGACGCGATGTTTTGTCCCTTTGGATCTGTTTATCTAAAGAGATGTTTTTATAGTGAAAAGAAGATCTGAACTGAAAGGCGGATTAAGGAACTGCTGAGTAGCAATAAAGTTACTCCACTAAAGGGCCAGATTGTTGAGGAACGTTTCCAGGCAATTAGATTATTCAAGTTTGAATAGACCATTGAGATTGCGAAGGTTTTCACTTAAATTGACGGGGCAGTAATACTCAATTAAAAATAATGGTAAAGTTAGCGAAAAGAAGAAGGATTGAAAATCGTATAGATTCATTCATTGTAATACATTTTAAGTTTTTGTGTGGCGAGGTATTTGAGAAGTAAGAATGATTTCACCAAAAAAACCATTGGAGCTCCAACCGGTTTTTATATGACTATTTTTCCAGACCTAATTTAACATCATAACAAATTATAAATAAACAGTCTATACTTTTGATTAGATTTTTTATATAGTTTGATTGACAGCAAAATCTAAGAAAAGGGGTGTTATTCATTGAGAATCACTTGTCACCTTGATCAATCTGATTTACAGGAGTATATGCAAAAGGTCTTTGGTACCAGTTATTTGGTTTCTAGTGTAACGAAAATGCATGGCGGTGCACAAAAGGTAGTCTATAAGATTGACTGCAGCAATGGATTTTCCTGCGTTCTGTATGTTTGGGATATTACCATGAATTATTTTCAAGAAGAAATAGCTAACGGAGATATACATGAGCAATCCTATAGTAGTGATTTATTTGAATTAAATAACAAGTATTTAATCCAACAAGGAATTCAAACTCCCCTTCTATATGATCTGAATACGGAAAGAAACCGTTATCCTTATGATTATGCTCTCGTTGAATATGTAAATGGACAAAAGGCAGAAGTTTATTTTCAACATTCCGATTCATATGTTAAAGATAAAGTGTTTCAGCGGATAGGAGATATGCTGGCGGACATGCATACCAACGAGAGACTTACTCATGGGAGAGCGAATCAAAGTGGGATCAACACGGAAAAATGTCATCACTTGCAAATGAAGAATGCAAAAAAAGATTTAGATTACGCATGCCAACATATTGACAGCATCAGGGCTAGTCATAGCAATCTACTCGATACATTGTACGAGCTTGAATCAAAAATTGAACCAAGAAGTCGTTATGGATTTATACATGGGGAACTCGGCCCTGATCATGTATTAATTAATGACAAACTAGAACCTTATTTGATTGATATCGAAGGAGCCGAATTCTTTGATATTGAGCATGAGCACAGTTTTTTGCAGTTTCGATTTGGGGATTATTATCGATATTTAAAGAATGATGCTCTCGATCCCAACAGGATGTTATTCTATCGATTCCATCATCATATATCCTTAACTTCAGGCGGGTTGAGATTGCTTCACAGAGGATTTCCGAATCAACAATTTGCAAAAGATCTAACCGATCACCATTCTCTTTGTGCACTGCGTTTTATTGAAGGTTGAACTTATGTCATTAAAAATTAAAAGATAGACAGGAGTTAAATACAATGATAAAAGGTTTCGGAGGAATATTTTGGAGAACTAAGAATCTTGATGTTATAAAAAAATGGTACAGTGAAGTGTTGAAGATTGAAATAGAAAATTGGAATGGGACTGTAATTAAACCCGAATTAGGAACTGAGACTATCTTTTCTTTCTTCACCGAAAATGACAGTTATTTTCCAACAGAACAACAAGTGATGTTAAATTTCCAAGTACATAATCTAAACGAGACTATTCAGCATCTTGAACAAATTGGTGTACCTCTTGAAAAGAAAGAAGAGATTAGTGAATTTGGAAAGTTTATTTGGATTAAAGATCCTGAAGGCCGATTGATCGAACTTTGGGAGAAATAGCCGGTTGTAATCATTTGCTACTAAGCTAACTAGTGCTTTAGTTCAATAAAAAAAGTTGATTCCTTTGAAGTGCACCTCCGATTATTAGACACAGTCTAACAATCGGAGGTGCACTTTTTTAATCTAAATTAATACTTTTAATAAAATCAAAATGATCTTCATCAGCTAATTTATCGATATAACCTGTTATATACAGATTTGCTTTAGATACTTCCGTATTCTTAAATTCAGAATAAAAATCAGGAGAAAATGGTACTTCTAAAACAATAATAGTAGCACCCTCGCTTAATTTAATAGTCTAAGTTTACATGCCCTTATTTTATCTATCCAACTTAGTATAAGCCTATCCATTTATTAATAAATTACAATTATCTTAAATATCTGAATTTTACATAAATTAAAGGTTATCCCCCAAGCAACCTCGAACATTGTAATAAACATACATAAGGAGGTTGATCTATTTTGTTTCGTTCATTTACAAATGGATGTGTTGCCCTTGTGCAGCGTTTCTTACCAGAACCGTTTATTTTATCGTGTTTATTAACTGTTTTCGTTATCTTCTTCGGCATGTTTGCAACGCACCAAACACCGGTAGAAATGATTACGCATTGGGGCAATGGCATTTGGGGACTTCTCGCCTTTTCTATGCAAATGGCTCTTGTACTCGTGACAGGATCTGCATTAGCAAACGCTCCTCTTATTAAAAAAGGATTAACGAAAGCAGCGAAACTACCGAAAACGAATGGACAAGGTATTATTGCTATTTCAATCGTAAGTTTACTAGGAGTATACATAAACTGGGGATTTGGTATTGTTGTCTCTGTTTTATATGCAAAAGAAGTCGCAAGACAGTTAGAAGGATTAGATTATAGGTTAGCAATTGCTTCTTCCTACTCTGGATTTCTCATTTGGCATGCAGGTCTTTCTGCTTCTATCCCTCTTACATTAGCAACAGGCGGCGAAACGTTAATAAAAACGACAGCTGGAAGTATTAAAGAAGCGATTCCAATAACAGAAACTTTATTCTCGCCATATGCTCTCGTTCCAGTTATTATCTTTTTAATTACGATGCCTCTCATTAATAAAGCAATGCATCCAGATGAAAAACATACAATTACAGTAGATCCAAGTGTGTTCCATGAAGAAGCTGCAGCTCAAGAAGTAGAGCAAAAAACATTCGCTGAAAAAATGGAAAATAGTATGATTATTACACTTTGCATCGGGTTATTAGGTCTTATTTATATTTTTAACTATTTTAGTACGAAAGGCTTTAACCTTACACTTGATATCGTTATTTTTATGTTATTAATTGCAGGCCTTATTTTCCACCGTACTCCTATTCAATATATTCGCGCTTTCTCTGACTCAACTAAGAGTGCTTCAGGTATTTTACTTCAGTTTCCGTTCTATGCTGGAATTATGGGCATGATGATTGGAGTAAATAGTGAAGGGCTTTCGCTTGGAGGAGCTATTTCTACTTTCTTTATTAGTATTTCAAATGAAACCACATTCCCGCTCTTTACATTTTTAAGTGCTGGCATTGTAAATATTTTCGTTCCATCTGGAGGCGGTCAATGGGCAGTGCAAGCACCAATTATGATTCCAGCTGGCGCTGAACTTGGTGTACCTGCTGCGAAAACAGCGATGGCAATTGCATGGGGCGATGCTTGGACAAATTTAATTCAACCTTTCTGGGCATTACCGGCATTAGCGATAGCTGGTTTAGGCGCTCGTGATATTATGGGATTTTGTGTTGTTAACTTACTATATGCAGGATTTATCATTAGTCTATGTTTCTTATTTATTTAAACGGAAAGCTAGTTTTATACTAGCTTTTTTATATAATAAATCATTCGTTATCTATACAGCTTATTACCTTCCTCCACTCTACCTCTGCATGATTTAATGCTTCATATATAAACAAATCTTCACACACCTTTTCAATCATATGAGGATTGTTCTTAAGGAAATTCCACTGCAATACTTTAGGAAGAAAATATGTTTCATATTCTTTACTTCCCTTTATTACCTCATCAACTTCTCTTTCACAAATCCCTCTTATTAAATAATCATTTCTTAATTGTACCTGAATTTGTTTTAACGTTTCACTACACTTCTTCAATTGGACTAAACACTTAATATACGTACGAAAAAGTTCGTCATCATAATTGCAACAATTTATAATACGATCGATTTCATTCATAAATTAAATCTTCCCTTTCTTTAACATCTCCTCTACGATTTGCACATTTTTCGAACTTTGTAATAAACGATTTAATACTGTTAGTAACTCTTCTTTTTCTAAACCATTCAGTTGTTCTTTAACTGTACTCTCACCAGCACTTTGAATATCATAAACGACCGCTGCCATATGCTTACAAAAATTCTCATAAGGACACTCACAGCTACTTTCTGTAAAATCTTCAAGATCAATAATCACTTCATAATTCCCTGCATTTCCAGTAACGAAAGCAAATACTTTCTTGTCGTGTATTTCAACATCTTCTACATGTCCTTCTTCATAGTATTCATGCCCTCTATCTATAATGTACTTTGGAATCCATTTCGTTATATCTTTTAATAAGTAAGCGTACATAACAACACCCCTTCCTTTAATTCCCTTTTGACTTCAAAAACCCTACATGTTATTCTAATAACTGTCAAGTAGCGAGTCTACGTGACAAAACGACTGACACCTATTCGGCGAAGGTGTCTCTTTTCATTTGCAGCCGATATGAAGTGCCTCTTTCAGGCACATTCAATCTTTGACACTACACACTCAACACCATTCCCTGTATCAGGCTGCTTTAGCAGTCTTTTACTCTACATACTTCAAAAAAAAGAGAGCTCAGCTCCCTTTTCCCGCTTTATAAAGTACCCCTTTTTCAGCATAGAGATATTCATCATCAGCTAAAGTAATTTTCCCATCCAGTTTGAGTTCATCTAATAATCTTGATAAATAAAATTGATGTAACATTTTTTTAGTGAATTTTCCTTCATGATGCGAAACGATATGTTCTTGAATATCTAACAATGATATTGGCTTATCCTGCTCTATCATATATTCATAAACTGTACTACGCAGTTTTACGTATTTTTCGAGTGTCACAGTACTTCGCAACCCCTTTCTTCTTATTATATGTTTTCGTAATCGGTTTTTTTGCAACAAAAAAACCTCTCCGATAAGAAGAAGTTACGTATATATCTTCGTCTTATCTCCCAGAACAAATATGTTCTGCTGGAATTAGCACCTGCATCGCGGTTGCTGGGTTTCATCGGGCCAGTCCCTCCACCTCTCTGGATAAGAAAATATTCACTTAAATCTTACTATACGTAATTTCACTTTAATTGTCAAACAAATACAACAAATTATATTTTCTTCCTTACTGTTCATACTATACATATATGAACATTCAAGGAGGATTATGAAATGCATCAAAATGCTCGCGGCTATGTACAAGATTCTTTTCAATCATTACAAGAAGCAAAACATTGTTTAGAAGAAGCACTACAAACTGTTGAAGAAGATTTTAATCGCGCACGTATTGAACAATCCCTTTACGCTGTAGAGCAAGCCCTTCAACGTTGCGATTACACCGTTCACATTTTAGAACAAGAATGAAAACTTCCCATCAAAAGATGGGAAGTTTTTTCAAATGGCATACTTCATCATTATTGCCGTTATTATTAAAAAATATACAGAATTAACAATTTCTAAAATCCCTACTTTTAATATAGAAATCTTTTTGCCATACAACATAATGGCCCGAATTACACTTGGTACAAATATGAGTGAACACCATGGATTTATAGTAAATACGATTACCGTTAATACAATATGATATCCCCAAGATATAAAACGATACTTCGGATTATTTTTTTCACGAATCATCGTTTTCACATAAAACGTACTTCCTAAAAAATATAGAAATGAAATAAGCGCAATGAATAATGCTGTTCTATCAATAAATTTCATTGAGAAATAATAACTTATTAAGCCGCCTATACAAAACACTATAATCGCGCAAATGTCATTTAGTAATGCTCGTTCATTTTTTTGACGAGCGTAATACATATTTACAATAAACAACGGAATCATTAATACTGCGAATAAAAGAATTCGCCATTCATATAATAAAGAAATCATCCCAAATACAAATGCAATGATAAAATAAACAATTGTAGCGTGTAGAAATTCTTTTTTTCGTCTTTTCCTTATGTACATGAGAAATGGATAAGTAGCTAGATAGATAAAGAACCAGGCTAAAAACAATGGGACATGATAAAAAGTAGGTTTGCCAAGTAATACACTTAATAGAAATGGAATAACAAGCATCGCCCATGCTCCATGCTGTTTCGGAATAACTAACTTCATTAACTATACACCTCCCTCTTGAAATTAGTTCTCACCTGCTATTATACAAATAATTTCATATAATAACGGATATATATTGAATCTATTTTTTGACAATAAAAAATGCTTCTTACAATATGTAAGAAGCATGAAAGAGGCAAACGAATATGTAAGTCGCGACCCTACCTTATATGAATATGCTTTTCTATGTCACCTTATGCTCATCTAATATACCGTATTTCTTTTTAAATCTTGTGAGGATCGTAATCCATGACGTACTAAATAACAGAAGGAAAATAACATTCGATATCGCGTGACTAAGATCGAAAGAAAAACTTGCGACATAGTAGGCAATAACTGTCTCCCACGTTGCTTCCTGTATAAAACCAAGAAGACCCCAAAAATTCATAATCCAGCCAAATAAAAATCCAACGACGAATCCGTACAACAGTCTTCCCCACAGTTTTTTCATTAAAAATGTATTACGTAATAGCCCAGCTATAAACCCGATCATGCCCCAAGAGAACATTTGCCACGGAGTCCACGGACCTTGTCCTAAAAAAATGTTAGATACAATAGCCGCCGTTGCCCCAATCATAAAGCCAGTTTCACTCCCAAAAACAATTGCAGAAACGATAATGACAAAAGAAGTCGGTTGTACACTTGGTAAAATAGAAAATGGTACCCGGCTAACCGCTGCAATCGCCGCTAACACAGCAACGATAACAATTTCACGTGAAACAAACGACTTCCTTTCAAAACGGACGTAGAAAGGTAGCATAATGACAGCTAATAAAAACAAACTACTTACCATGTAATACCCGTCCATAATAAGAGTCGTAAAGAGTAGTGTACATATTACAACGGCAAAAATAAATATTATAAATGCAACATATCGTTTGGACACGCTTCGTACACATCCTCCCACGTTAATGCAAATGGCAACTCTCTACGGATGAATCGGTTAATAGATGTTGTATAAAAGAAGTTACCACTAAAGAACTCTTTCGGTGCATCATTCATAATGACCTTCCCGTCAAATAACATCATACATTGATCAACGTATTTCGCTGCAAACTCAATATCATGCGTTGCCATTACAATTGTTGTACCTTCTTTTTGCAACTGTTTAAATAGCTCTCCTACTCTTTCCTTTTTCCATGGATCTAGTCCCTTTGTCGGCTCATCCAGTAATAATAAAGTTGGCTTTGATAATAACGTTGTACATAATGCCAGTAATTGTTGCTCTCCGCCGCTACAATCATGTGGATGCCGCTCTTTAAGCGAATCTAACCAGAACTTTTTCAACATCTCTTCTGCTATTACTTTTCCCTCTTCGCCATATAATTCACGCGCACGCTCATAAACCTCTTCCCATACTGTATCAAATGTAAAATGATAGTACGGATGTTGCGATACATACCCTATACTTTTAAATCGTTCTTTCGAATCAATTTTATGTATCACTTTTCCATTCCACTTTACCTTACCTCTTCTAGCTTTTTGCAATCCTGCTAAAATAGTTAACAGTGTAGACTTCCCGGTTCCATTTTTCCCAACTAGAGCTGTCCATTTTCCCTTTTCGATGTTCACTGTTAAATCTCGTAAAATAAGTGGACTATTTTTTTCATATTGAAAAGATATATGTTCTGCACTTAAAATTACTTCTTGCTTTTCACATTGTTCTACTTGCCCATTCCTATATGATATCGCTGAAAAATCATTCATTTTCATTTGCGCTTCTCGCACTGTAAATGGAATATCTTCTACATTCCACTCTAAAAACAATCTTGGAATTTGCGGAATGAATGGACGGAACTTTTCTACTGCCCACATGTTCGCTATCACACTTTTAGGAATATCATCGTAAACAATTTTCCCGTTATTCATACAAACGACACGAGTCGCTAGCGACATCACTTCATCTAAACGATGTTCACTTAAAACTATCGTAATTCCAAGTTCTTCATTAATACGTTTTAATAATCCTAAAAACTCTTTTGCAGCAATCGGATCTAGCTGAGCTGTCGGTTCATCCAGTAATAATAACTTCGGCTGCATGACTAATACTGCTGCTAAATTTACTAGTTGTTTTTGACCACCAGATAAAGTATGAACAGATTGATGTAACAAATCTTGAAATCCTAAAAAGCTAATGAGTTCCGCTATTCTTTTTTGAATAATATGTGATGGTAGCCCGATATTTTCTAAAGAGAATGCTAATTCTTGAATAACTGTATCCATTACGAGCTGATTTTCTGGATTTTGAAATACCATACCAATTTCTTGTGCAGATAATAAATCTGGTACATCTTCTAATAAAGCACCATCATAATATGTATGCCCAGAACGCGTGCCAATTGGAAGTAACTCCTTTTTGAAATGTTTCAATAAAGTTGTCTTCCCAGAACCTGAACCACCAGCAAGTACTATAAATTCTCCTTTTTGAACAGAAAGAGAAATATGCTGTAACGCTTCTTCATTTTCATCAGCATATATAAATGATAAATTCTTTATTTCTGTATGCGCCACCATATCCATTCCCTTCCTTCCATTACAATCGGTAAACTAATAAACATCATAAATAGGAAAAACATCATTCCATCGTATTGCTGGAACAGTATTGATTCCACTTTCGGATAAATGATCAATTTCCCTCCACCGTAATAACTAAATATGAATGAGGCTATAAATAGAATACTTAAATAACTTAGCGTGTACCAATCGCGTCTTTCCATTCTATACCGAATATAAGTCGTACGCTTCGTTACACCAAACCCACGAGCTTGCATAGAATCCGCCGTTTGAAGTGCATCTTCTAACGAACAAACTAATAACACTTGCAGTAATTGCATTCCATTTTTTATACGCTCAATGAGTGAACCTGAATCTAATTGTACACCTTTCGTTTTTTGGACGAGTGTAATTTTCTTTAATCTTCGTATAAATAAAGGAACGAACCGTACTGTAATCATCGTTAACAATGCAACTTTCGGTGAAATTCTTGAAAACAAATATAAAAATTTATGACTCGAAATAATATCGTTATAAGAAGCAAACGTAAACATAATCGCAACTAATAATAATCCCATAACAAGTCCATACATACAGGCCTCAAGCTTAATCCGGCTATCCCCTAAATGAAATAACGTAGTCGCTCCTCTATGTGTTAATAAAGAATTAAATAAAATTACCATAAGAAAGAAAACGATTGTACCCGGTAACATCTTTCTTATTTTTTCGCTATTCCCTTGCATGATATTTATAATAACGATTAGTATAATTGCTCCAATTAAAAAAAGAGGATGAAGACACATCATACATAGTATCATCACCCCAATATAATAGAAAAAATTCACAAAAGGATGTAAAGCAGAAAAGCTTATTTTCATAGTCCTTTACCGAAGATCCTTTCCTATTTTAATACATACACCCACTCGATTGTATCTCCTGGTTTTACTTTAACTACACCAGCACTATAGTTTGGAAAAGCACCGTTCACACGGTATTTCCATCCACTCGTATCAGTAACATCTTTTTCATATAAATTATTAATACCTTTTACATAAATATCACCTTTAGATCCCATTACATCAAGTTCTAATCCTGTGCTCTCTAGCACACTATAAACAGTGTCGCCTTCTTGTACATCAACCTTCTTCGCACCTAATAAATATCCTTCATTTCCTTTTACTGAGATAGTAACTTGTTTCGCTTGCGGTACTGGTACTGGATCTGGTTTTGGTGGTTCAGGTTTTGGTATTGTCGGAGTTGGTATGTTTTTCTCCTCTTTATTCGGGTCTACTTTTTGTTCCTGCTTTGGTGTTTCTTTCGGCTGATTAACAACCTTTGCTTCTTCTTTAACCTCTGGAGCTTTCGGTTGCTGAGGTTTCTCTTCTTGTACTTTTTGTTGTTCCGGTTGTTTATTTGCAGCAGGCTGTTCCTTTGGTTTCTCTTCTTTCTTTACTTCAGGTTGTTCCTGCGCTTTTGCTTCTTTTTGTTTCTCTTCTACTTTTTGTTCTTCTTTATCTTTCTGCTCTTCTTGTTGTTTCTGTTCCGGTTCAGCTTGTTTCTCTTCCTGTTTCGCTACTTCTTTTTGCTCTTCTTGCTTCGGTTCTGGCTTCTTCTCAGGCTTTACAGCCGTTTCTTCACATCCGGCTAATAATCCCAATGAAAGAACTAAAGAAATGAACCATTTCATCTTACTCATGCTGCCCCTCACCTTTCATAATAAAGTGAAACTTTAATGAGTGGAGATTTTGTTCATCCCCACTCATTATTAGCCCTCACCTTTTATAATAAAATTAGGAGCAAATGATTGCTCCTAATTTTTGTTAAGCTGCTTTACGTCTCCATAATACATATGCAGAAGCAATACATAATACACCCATACCTACTTGTGTAGCTGCACTATGAGAAGATGCTCCTGTTTGTGGTAATTGATTCTTATTCTTATTTGTTTCTTTATTAACTCGTTCGTTATCTACAACAACTTTTAGATTTTCATCTTTTGGTTGTTTTTGTAACTCTTCTTGTTGTTTCGGTTGTTCTACAACTTCTTTTTCTTCTACAGTTGGTTCTGGTTCTACAATTGGTTTCGTATCGATTTCATTCTCTACTACATTTGACCAATCATAAATCGATTTTCCAAGCTCTTTAAACTGAAGTAACGCTAAAAACGCTTGCTCTGTAGCCATTCCACTACCGTTTTGATCACTTGGTAACCATTTGAACTCACCATTTGGAAGCTGATATGACATTAAATTTTGTACTGCTTTATTAAGACGATTGTGATCTACATCTTTAACTAACGATAGTCCAATAATTGCTTGTGCAGTACTATTAGAATTCTCTTGTCCATCAGCGGCAAAACCACCATTGTCTAACTGCTGCTTATATAAGTAATCCACAGCTTTTTGAATAGCTGGCTTAACGTCTTGTTGTTCTTGATAAGGAGCTAATGCTGCTAATACCATACTTGTTACATCAACGTTACTAGCACTTTCTTTACTACTTGAACTATCATATGTCCAGCCACCGTCTGTATGCTGCGCTTGTAAAAGTGCTTGTACTAAAGCAGCTCGATTCCATTTCGCTTCAACTGGAACCTCATATTTCTTTGTATCTAATGCAAGTAATGTAAATGCGTATCCTGTAACGGAATTCACTTTATCTGATTCAAATAAATTTTGTACTAAATTTTGTCCCTCTACCTTTGTAGGATCTACGTTCATTGCATTCATCATAATAATCGTTCTAGCTAAATCTGTTGCTGAAAAACGATTTAAACGCTTCTTAACCTTTTCAGCTACTGGCTTAACATAGTTTATTTTCGTTTCAAGTGGAACATTTACACCTGAACGAGCAAGTCCAATCGCAACCCAATCACTACCAATTCCATCTTGTAACATCTTTTCTGATGTTTTAGAAATCGCTTCGTTTAATTGTGTTGCTGGAATTTCGACTTTCTCTTGATTTGGTTGTTCTGGTGTTTTATCTTCTAGTTTTGGTTCCTCTGTGTTACCATCTGGTTTTTCTGTTTTCGGTTCTTCTGGTTTTGGTTCCTCTGGTTTACCATCTGGTTTTTCTGTTTTCGGTTCCTCTGGTTTTGGCTCTTCTACAGTTTTACAAGTGCCAAATTTATCTAACGTTTGTTGCAATGTTTCTTGACTCATATTGCTCCAGTCTGCAACGTAACGAAATGCAACAACATCCCCAGACTCTAATTTATAACTATCCGCCCCAACTTCTGCAGATTTGTCATTTACATCATACAACCAACCGCTCGTTGCTCCGGCCATTAATCCATCGATGCCCTTTATATACGTTCCAAATGACATACTTTCAGATGTTACTTTGTCACCCATGACTTTTTGTAGCAAACTAAAAGCCGTTTCTCCATCTTCAATGGAAACTTCTTTTGGACATAACATAATTCCTTTTTGTGATTCACCAATAATTGCAAGTTTCGCTGTCTTTCCTTCAGCAAACGTAATATGTACTGTATTCGCAAAAGAAACAAATACAAGTGCCACTGCCATTAATGATGTAAGCAGCCATTTCTTTAACATTGCCATCCCAAAATCCCCTCCCTTTACTAACATTTACACAAAAAAAGACCCTTTAAGGGCGTGCGGTTGACACTCTCTTTTTGTAAGTGTCGAACAAAATGTACAACACCTCCTACCCGCATTATTCGCGGCTATATTTGTATAGGAAAAATAATTTCGTTTATGAACGCACCATTGTGATAACATTCACTTTTCTAGGCAAAATTTACTTCCAATCAAGTTATCGTAAAACGATAAACCTATACATTCGTAAATTTTAAATTTCTGTATTATTTTACTATTGACAAAGAATTTTGTCCATGCTTTATCGGATTTATTTTCTAAGAATAATAGCTTAATAAGCTTCCATTAAATAGAAGTCACCCCTCACTATGTAAGCTTTTATCACTAACAATAATTCCATCTTCATCTACATAAACATATTCATTCGGTTTCCATTCAACTTCACCAAATTGCAATGGAATATTTCTTTCTCCTTTTCCTTCTTTTATACTTCTATTTGGCATCGTCCCTAATGCTAAAATACCGATATTAATAGTTTTTAGCTCCCTAGAATCACGAACATATCCATTTACAATAATTCCTGCTAAGTTTCTTTCTTCCGCAATAGCTGCTAAATTATCACCGAGTAACGCACAATTTTTAGAAGCTCCACCATCAACAACTAATACTGTTCCTTCCGGCAGTGTTTGTAACCCCTCTTTTACTAGTACATTATCATCCTTCACTTTTACCGTTGCGATTTTCCCATAGAATTGTTCTTTCTTCCCATAAGATTGAAAAGACTGGCGACATATTTGTAATTCCTGTTCAAATTCATCACATAGATCCGTAGTTTTCCACATCTCTTTCCCTCTTTTCTTTTCCTTTTATATTACATATTCTTGGATTTTTTTCGTTTCCCTGTCTAATGTTGCAATAATTTGTATGTACGGTGAAAGTCATATACAAATGAAGGAAAATAAAGCTTACCACTTGAAACTATTGCTTTAAGTAAAAAGCTTTATTATAATCTATTCCACTCCTATGAAAACCATTTGTTCTAGCATAAACATAAGAAGGGATTGATCATAATGATCAATCCCTTCTATCAAAGTATAATACCTTTAAACATCTTAGTTCCAAATTTTATTCACCCATTCAGGATGATCAATAAAAGGATTGCGATTATGTTGATATTTTGTAAAAATTACTTCATTACGCTTTCGCTCTAAATCATCGACCGGGTCTTGCTCATTCCATTTTAGTAAAACAGATAGTTTCCCCATGTATGGATCTTTATTGTTATTCACCTTTTCATTTAGTTCTAAGTCTATTTCGCCGTTGTCTCCTTCGTAACGAACAGCCATGTAAAACAGCATTCTAGCAATATCTCCTTTTACATTATCACGAGGTTCCCAAGAATCACTATCATATTTACATTCCGTCGCTTCCGAATGATTCACACCACCATTATCAAAATCCAGATTTCCACGTGAACTGTTTACAGATACATCCGTCGCTCTTAAATGATGCAGATCTGTTCCAGGTCCTGCAGCCGTTCCAAAATCACCGTGAGATTTTGCCCAAACATGCTCTCGGTTCCAGTTATCAACTCCTGAACCATTCGTAAATTTCCCTTGCGAACGCCCAGTATATAAGAGTAACACATTATTTTTATTATTTGGATCTTCATCAGTATCTCTTAGCGCTTCCCAAACCGCACTGTATGATATCTTTGTATGATTATCAATAACATTATGAAGTTCCTTCTTTAATTCTAAACCCGTTTTTCCTATAGCGTTATTATAATATGTATCGTCATAGTTTTTTACAGTAATCTCTTGTGCTGAAAACGTATCTACTTGTGAAGAGGCAGAAACTACTTCACCATGTATGATATCTGTGAATGATAGAGATGCAGAGCCTAAAATAAAAAATGAAGATAGTGTAACCATAGCAAGTTTTGTGTTTCGGAACTTCATATACCCATTTCCCCTTTAAAATATAATTTGAGTTGATTAATCAAAAGAGCCTATGTACATAGTTTCTTCTTCATCCTGTTCTCCTAAATTTCAGTTTCATCTATTGCATAAACAATTTCACTTTTCACAAAGAATATTCTTCTCTAGTAAAAATCATTAAACTATTCTCTTAAAGTAAAAAGTAGTTTAATGATAACTTATAAATTTCAATTTTTTTATGCAATTATACATATTTGTTGAATCTCTCATAAAAACATTTTGAATAAAAATCATTCAAAGAAAACCGTGCAACAAAACATATAGAGTCTAGGACAGAAATAATAAAAATCAAGATGATAGCTCGACTTTTCCTTATTTCCATAACCGTCTTTATTTTTTGTGTAAAACCCTTCTTCCTCTGAAGAATAAGTACAAAAATAGATTGGATACCATGTAGGCACCAATCTATTTTAATTAAAGAAACTGTGTTAATTCTGAGTTCACAACACGTTGTGCAGTAATGATAACACTTTCAGCTGTTATTCCATAAACACTATATAGTCCACCAGGTTGATTAGGAACAATTTGAACTTCATATTCAAATGCTTGTCCAAAAGCAGGATGAACTAAACTTAGAGTTTCAATAACAGAAGTATTAGAATTCACATTGAAGTTTACCTGTTCAATTAATACTATTGAACCGTCAAGTCTAAAAACTCTAGCTACTCCAGTAAGTGGGCCCGCAGTACGGTTAAGGATTTTCACCCTAACTCTATTTGCATTAGCAGGTTGATTTCCCAAGTTTTCAATAGGACCCGTAGTAAAAGCCATATTACATTCACCTCCATTATATTATTATGATATTCACTATTACACATTAACGCTATAAACTAATTACTCAATTCATTTTAAATAAAAAAGCTCATTTCTTATCTTTTTTTAATAAGAAACAAGCTTTTCTTTTCCAACAACCATTCCTAAGATAGGTCTATCTGTCTCAGAAACTTTTGGAGTTACTTGACGTTTATGATAAGAATAGAACTGATTTTATTTATTTGGCATCAAATCTATATATTTTTTAACTACTTCATATACATATTCTTGATTTGCCGCTGCTGTATTTGGGTTGTATTTTCCGCCGTTTGTTTTATTGTTAGATAATACTCGAATCCCTAAGAATGGTACGTCATAAGCTTTTGCGATTTGCGCTGCGGCAGCGCCTTCCATTTCTTCTACAGATGTACCGTATTTTGTATGGAACCACTTAATTCTATCAACTTCATTATTCCAAACATCTGCTGAACCTATAGTACCTTCCACCACTTTACCTTTTGTATATTTATCTTTTACTGCATTAGCTGCTGCAAGTAAATCCTTATCTCCCTCGTAGTATCGAATTTTCTCAGCATTTGGATCTTCTCCTGCACTCCCTTCAGAAGCCATTAAGTCCATAGATATCCATTTTGTCGGTTCAATCCCTTGGTTCTCATCCATATTTGTTGTTTTTAATGAACCTATATTCGCGACTTTTTTTCCTAAAACAATATCAAATACATTTAAATTAGGATCATGTCCACCTGATGTTCCTTGGTTAATAATCGCTATAGGCTTATATTTTTCAATAGCCACTGCTGTAGCGGCTGCTGTATTTTCCATTCCTTTACCTGTTTTCGCAACGATTACAGGATAATTGTCTACAGTTCCTTTATAAAATACAAAACTCCCAGATTTTTCTTCTTTCACATTTTTTAACCTTTTTGCAAATTTTTCAGCTTCTATTGGCATTGGGCCTTGAATTAAGATAGGGTTTTGAGTGCTTTTTGCCTCCGCTACTTTTTTTGGACTAGCATTACATCCTGCAAGTATTGAGAATGACAATGCGATAGTAGTTGCTAGGGAAGCATATTTTTTCAACAGATTTTTCTTCATAAATAATCTCTCCTCTTTCTCTTGTTGTTTCATATACTCGGGGTTTTGGTCCAAAGAAAAAAGTTCTAGAAATTGTAGAAGAATCTCTACTTTCTAGAACTACGGTAGTCAAAGTTAATTAAGCAAAAGATGAGACCATTGCTAAATTATAGATCGGCAGCGCTCAATACACCGAACGACCGAATACTTTAACCCGTAGTCCAGTTCTTTCATTGGGAACTAGGTAGAAACGCTCGGACCATATTACCGAGTATATACGAGTGATGTTATTTAAAATTATTATATTGATAATATAACAAACTATTAGTGAATACACAATAAAAATATGAACATTTTTATTAAATTATCTAAAAACGTTCGTTTTTGAATGGTTAACAGGTGAAAAATATTGTTTCCCAATGGATTCATCCACGAAAAACTCGAATTACATATACTAAACTAGAATTAGTTCATTTATCAAAAATATGGAGTACAATGAGTTCTCCTTAAAGTTATATAACTGTATAGTGTTCTGTTGCAAAGTTTATTAAAGAATAGAGTTTTATCTTTTTCTTTCAATACACTTGATTTTAAAAATAATGAAGTTGCTTAATTTTAGAGGTTCAAGTAGAAAAATCCCACAACATATTTATAATATGCTGTGGGATTTTTATTAAAGAGTTCTTTAGAAATTAAGCCTAAATAAGGATTGTATTTCAAATTCATAGGTTTACTAACACTTCTTTTTTCAAATATGTAAGGATTCTATATCTCTTTAAATTTCACTATTTATTTCGTTACTTCTCCAAACTGCGCTCTCGTTGCTTTCGCCAAATCTTCAACTTTAAGCTCAATTTGCACGCCAATTTTCCCGCCGCTTACAATGATCGTTTCGAGTGATTGTGCGCTCTCATCAATACATGTAGAAAATAACTTCTTCATCCCTACTGGTGAACAACCGCCGCGAATATATCCTGACACTTTCGTAATATCTTTTACAGGAATCATTTCAATCTTCTTTTCACTTACTGCTTTTGCGGCAGCTTTTAAATTTAGTTCCTCATCTACCGGGATAATAAACACATGATAATCTTTACTATTCCCTTGAGCGATAAGCGTTTTAAATACTTCTCTCACTTCTCTACCAATTTTGCCAGCAACTGAAACGCCATCAATTTTTCCATCATCCGGATCGTATGACATCATCGAATATTCAATTTTTTCTTTATCTAATATTCGCATTGCATTTGTTTTATCTTTTTTCATGAGGTTCTCCTTTTAATACATAGAAATTTATTTCACATCATTAATTTTCCTTTTATTATACACCTTTTTCAAATTCTCCTACAAAACTTCACATATTGTTCAATTTAAAGTAAAACTTTAATTATTAGGTTTTGACTCTAAACATCCTCAACTTAAAGGTACTAAGAGAGCAAAAAGAAAACCGACTCTCACCTTCAAATAAAAGGCTTGATGTCAGTTTTACATTTAACGTCCAAACTCCTTATTAAATATTTTATCCCTCCCCTCAATAACCTCCGGACCTACTGCATTGATAGCAGTTACTAAAATATGCTCTCCTCCAATAGGTCCACCGACCCTCGTTTCAAATCCATAAGTCCCACCAGCATGCCCCCAATATGATTGTCCGTCCGGTGTTTTTTCTTCATAAATTCCTAGTCCAACCTTACCTATAGGTGAATCTACTGTTTTGAACATCTGATCCATTAGCTCTTGATTTAGAAGCTTTCCACCCAACAGTGCACTGAAGAAGGTAGTCAAATCTTTCACTGTTGAAACCATATCTCCAGCTGCATTCGCCCATGACTGATTTATTTCTGTCAAATCATATAAACGACCCGATCTATCCATACTATATCCTGTAGCATGTTCACCTGGTATGTGCGGACTTGCTTCCATTACGAATGTCTCTTTTAACCCCAGTGGCTCAATGAATCTTTTTCTAATTTGCTCCGCATACGTATCTCCTGTTACCTTTTGAATAATCTTCCCAGCTATAACAGTATTTGTGTTCGAATAGTCCCAGCCCTCCCCTGGTGCAAATACAGGCGGCTTTGCAAGTGCTAAACTGATAAGTTCATCGGTACTATAGTAACGAAATGGGTTTTGGGGCAGTGTAAGATCTCGCATATCCTTATCTATATTGGTTGCAATTCCACTTGTATGATTCAACAACTGACGAATTGTAATTTTATTTCCATCATATCCGTTACCCTGTACGACTCCTGGCAACCATTTTTCGACTGAATCATCAAGGTTTAATTGTTTCTCTTCAGCCAATTGCAGTACAACAGAAGCTGTGAATGCCTTAGTAATACTTCCGATACGGAATGAAAAATTCGGTTCCACTGGGCGTGGTATTTCATAACTTGCCGTCCCTGTAGCGTAAGACCACCGCTTTCCATCCTTTAATCCGCCAGCTATAACACTTGGGATTTTTTTATTCGTTACTACTCGATCCATTACGTATTTAACTTCTTCTCTATGATTACTTTTCTTTTCCTTATCCGTAGGTTCCTTTTTTGATTTTGCTGCAAATTCTGAAGCTAATATATTGTTAATCTGTTTTTCTGCTCCTAATACATTAATGTTTATCGAGATAACATGTTGACCATCTTCCGTTCCACCAGCAAAGTTAGTAAAACCAGGAATACCACCACCATGTCCCCATACTTCAATACCGTCTGGCAATTTTGTTGCGTGAATGCCAAGCCCATACTTTCCTAATGGGGTATCAACTGTGTTAGTCACCATTTCCTTCTGTATCTCCGGTGTCAGTAGTTTACCACTTAATAAGGCACGGAAGAACGTTGTCATATTTTCTCCTGTCGAAATCATTTCACCACTAGCATTAGCAAATGATGGATTAAACAAAGTAATATCTACTAATTTATCTCCCGTATTCAAGTAGCCACGGGCATTTTTTTTCGGAATATCCATCGAACTTCCAGGAAGGACCGTTTCTTTTAAACTAAGAGGTTCAATAATTCGTTTTTTTATCTGCTCGGCATATGATTCCCCTGTTATCTTCTGAATAATCAATCCTACAATAACCATATTCGTATTCGAGTATGACCAGCCTTTTACCGGTTCTAATTCTAAGGCACGGGAAATTAATTGTTCCGGTCTATAATTCTCACTTGGATTCTCTATTAATTTCGCTTTAAGATCTGGAGTCAAGTAATCCGCAATTCCGCTTGTATGATTTAATAATTGACGAATCGTAATTTTGTTACCATCATAGCCTTTCCCTTTTATAAGTCCCGGCAACCATTTCTCTACCGTATCATCTAGACTTAGTTTCTTCTCTCCAGCAAGCTGCAATGCAACTGTAGCTACAAACGTCTTCGTTGTGCTCCCGATTCTGAAAGCAGAGTCAGCATCTACCTTATGATTCCTCTCAATATTTGCTTCACCAGAAGCATATGACCAGCTCGCCTCTCCATTTTTTACAGTAACAATAACTCCTGGAATATTTGCCGCATCGGCAGCTTTATCAACAGCTTGCTCGGTTGATGTCTTTTTATTCACCGCTTGTATGTTTCCATAAGAAGGTATTGCTAGCGCTCCAACCAATATAGTTGCTGTTAAAGTAAGTGCAGTTCCTTTTTTAATGATGAATGATTTCATAATGCATCGCTCCTATTATTTTGAATTTTTCTGTTGCTTCACACACTCACCTTAACTTCAATATTGTTAAATAACATAGTGACAAAATGCTTTAATTTACTCGTGACACTATGTGCAACTCTGTCACATAAAACATGTGACAAACTGTCAACTGCTTCATATGACATGCTTTGTTGTCTGTCTTTCTATTGACGATTTAAAAGATATGTTACATGATGAGTCTGAATCATTAGATAATTAATCTTAAAATATAAGTAGGTGCTTAATTTATGTTCTCATTCACAAAAAAATGGATTTGGTATGACTGGATATTTGTGCTCATACGAACAGTTTGGCTAATTGTTATCATCGGTACTAATTTTATGTTTCCATCATTCATTCATACGTCAAGTATAATCGTACTTGCTCTCGCTTTTGTCGTTTACCTTGTACCATTAATTATTCGATATAAGAAAACAGAATGGTACCCTGCATTCGATATTATCACCGCAGGTTGTTTTTATCTTTATTTAGCATCCGTAGCCCCAAATTTACTTTGGCCTTTCATTTTACTCGTAATCACTATTGGCCTATGTAGTAATCAAAATAATTATATATGGAGCGGTATTTTTTGTGGATTTGTATTCCCATTATTGAACGCCTTGATTGCCGGGCGGTCGCCATACGAAATGATTGTTAGTTGTAGTATCGGTTTTGCCATTGGCGTTTCTTTTAATATATTAATTCAGTATCATAAACAATCTCGAATTATTGAAGAGCAAAAACTACTATTAGAACAACATATTAAAAGGATTGAAGAGCTTACTCTAATAGAAGAGCGTAATCGATTGTCACATGAGCTACATGACACAATTGGTCATACACTTACTTCTCTCATCGCTGGCGTCACATCACTAAAATCATCAGTACCGAATTCACAGTTTGAAAGAATTGATTCACTTATCAGCATTGCTCAGCGTAGTCTAGATGACATTCGAAAGCATCTACACGAGCTATCTCATAATCCACTTAGTAATTCATTAAGTGAATCACTGCACCAATTAACAGAAGAATTTATAAAATCTACAGGTACAACCGTTACATTTCGTACGATTGGCAATGAAACTCTTGTGATGCAAAAAGTGAATTTTTGCCTATATCGTTGTCTTCAGGAGTCGTTAACAAACGCTGTTCGGCACGGTAAAGCGAGCACCATATCCGTTCAACTGCATTTCGACGGACAACAACTTCGATTGCAAATTGAGGATAACGGTATTGGAATGGAAGAAATTCAATTTGGCTTTGGCCTCAGTGGAATGAAAGAACGACTTGAACAAGTTCAGGGGGCATTATCTGTTCATTCTAGTACTGAGCAAGGAACATTCATCGTTTGTAATATTCCATTACAAACAGAGCTTGTACATAACATTATTCGCTTATTGGTCGTTGATGATCAGGAACTTATTACAAATAGTTTAGAGCAAATTTTAGAGCATCACACTGATTTTACTGTTGTTGGTAAAGCACACGATGGAGCTGAAGCTTTAAAACTATGTGAACAATTACAGCCTGACATTGTACTAATGGACATTCAAATGCCAGAAATGAATGGTATTGAAGCTTTACTAGAAATGAAGCGACGTTGGCCTAATATGAAGATTGTTCTTATGACAACGTTTGAAGATTCCTTACAAGCAGCAACTGCACTAGAGCATGGCGCTGAAGGATACATGTTGAAATCTATTCATCCACAGGAAATGAAAGAAGCTTTGAAACTTATTTATAACGGAGGAACTTGGATTGACCAATCGGTTGCTACGCGAGTTTTTGAGAAAATGAAACGTCAACGTGAGCAATTAGAAAAAATCGGATCGACTAAACAAACTTACCCGTACGGACTTACAAAACGCGAAATAGAAATTTTAGAGCATCTATCAAACGGGCTACGCTACAAATCAATTGCCGCTAAACTGCTTTTATCGGAGGGAACGATTCGTAATTACTGTTCAAATCTCTACTCAAAGCTTGGTGTCAACAACCGTGAAGAAGCCATTAAAATGGCACGAACGGAAAACATTCTGTAGGTACTGTAAAATTAATACGCTTCCTTCAAAACTGAAAATATTGATATTTCAAAAATCATTTGTTATACTTTGTAAAAAACTTATTAAGGAGAGATTTCATATGTGTACTTTCAATACTTCTTTCCAACTTCATCATCATACGTAACGCCGTGTATCCGAAGAAAATTTTTCTTCGTGGGTACAGGGCTTTTCCTGTTGACCCACGAAGCGTTCATAAAGCTATGTGGGTATTTTTATACCTGCATAGCTTTTTTTAATTTAAAAGAGGAGTGATTACAATGGAAATGAAAAATGTAAAAGGGACAAAAGACTATTTACCAGAGGAACAAGTGCTGCGAAATAAAATTAAAAGAGCATGTGAAGATACATTTGAACGATATGGATGTAAGCCTTTAGAAACACCAACGTTAAATATGTATGAACTTATGTCATACAAATACGGTGGTGGTGATGAAATTTTAAAAGAAATATATACACTTCAGGATCAAGGAAAACGCGAGCTTGCCTTACGTTACGATTTAACAATTCCATTCGCCAAAGTTGTCGCGATGAACCCAAATATCCGCCTTCCTTTTAAACGATATGAAATTGGAAAAGTATTTCGAGATGGTCCGATTAAACAAGGGAGATTTCGTGAATTCATTCAATGTGATGTTGATATAGTTGGTGTAGAGTCTGTCATGGCAGAAGCTGAGCTCATGAGCATGGCATTTGACCTATTCCGAACGTTAAACTTAGAAGTAACGATTCAATATAATAATCGAAAATTATTAAATGGTATTCTCGAGTCTATTAACATCCCTACTGAATTAACGAGTGACGTAATTTTATCATTGGATAAAATCGAAAAGATTGGGATTGATGGTGTACGAAAAGATGTATTGGAGCGTGGAATTTCTGTAGAAATGGCCGATACAATATGTAATACCGTTTTATCTTGCCTAAAACTTACTATTGCCGACTTTAAAGAAACTTTCAATAATACACTTGTTACCGATGGAGTAAACGAATTGCAACAATTACAGCAATACTTACTCGCTCTCGGAATAAATGAAAATACGATATTCAATCCGTTTTTAGCAAGAGGACTCACAATGTATACAGGCACTGTGTATGAAATCTTTTTACAAGATGGCAGTATCACATCAAGCATAGGTAGTGGTGGTCGTTATGATAATATAATCGGAGCGTTCCGTGGTGATAATATGAGCTATCCAACTGTAGGGATTTCATTCGGTTTAGATGTTATTTATACAGCTCTATCACAGAAAGAAACAACATCATCTACAGCGGATCTTTTTATCATCCCACTTGGGACAGAATTACAATGCTTACAAATTGCAAAGCAATTACGTAACACTACTTCATTAAAAGTTGAACTCGAACTAGCAGGACGCAAATTAAAGCGTGCCCTTAATTATGCAAATAAAGAGAATATCCCATACGTACTTATAATTGGTGAAGAAGAAATTACTACTGAAACCGTTGTGCTGCGCAATATGAAAGAAGGTACTGAATTGAAGATTCCCCTTTCTTCCTTGGAAAATAACACATTTAATAACTATATATAATAAGTGCCACCCTCATTTGGGTGGTTTTTTTAGTGAATAAGTAAAAAAACCAATTAGTTTACATAATAATATTATTACGATACCTGGATGTGAATCACAAAAACATATCCATTCACCCACTATATTTGGTAATATATTCATACAAACATATTTAGGAGGACTTAACTTTGAGGGCAGTCGTAAAAACATTGAAGTGTACTACAGGTATCTCTCATCTTTTATTAATTCCTTATTATTTACTTCAAGGAATAGTTGACTTATACGGGATACCGTTTCTTATAGTAATTACTTTACATATCATCACTATTGTATTAGCTAAAAAGGCAGGCATGAAAACATATGCGAATTATATAGGAATACTCACTACTCTAGTTGCTTTCTTTCCCTATATACAAATCGCTATACATATTATAGCGTCGATTTTCCTTCTATTAGATGCGGCTTCCACAAACACAAAAGAAGTTTATGATTCATAGCGGATTGAAAAACAGAAATTAGAGAAAGATTTTTCAACCATATACAAAAAAGAGGGCAGATATGCATCTCCCTCTTTTTTCTAACTATTTTTATTATTATTCTTGTTCTTGCTCGTCCATAATCTTCTCAAACGCCGCAGATACTTTTTCAAATTCCTCGTCATTCTCTATGTATGAGAATTCATTATCTTCTTCTACTTTTAAAAAGAAGATATCAATGTCTTCCTCGGTTTCTGTTTGAATGTCTTCTACAAAGGCAACCGCAATGTATTCTGCTCCTTCGACATCCATCGCTCCAAGCACTTCAACTTCCTGTTCTTCATTATTCTCATCGGTAAGACTAAAAATTTCGCCTACTTCAATTGCTTCCATATTCATTCTCCTCCTATCATACTCTAAAAAATAAAACGTTCAAACCATACACTTACTAACATATCTTTCCATAAAAAAGTTGAATTCATACAGAAAGAACAACAAATTCTTGCTGGTTCAGCAAAAGTATTCAACTATAAGGATAACATCTATGAATAGGAATGAATATATTTTAAATTAGATAATTGGATTAGCTAATTTAAAATCCTCCTTTAGCTTTTCGAAAGACCTCCATGTTCCATAATGATTCTTTCATATAGGCAGCTGGCATGTCACCTTTCAATCTGTAAGTAAATACTAAAATGGCACCTCATACCCTGATTCGTTTCCGTATGTTTTTAGGATGAGAGATACATCCTTCTATATAAACTAAAGAGACTTATGTAGTAATTCCAATACATCTTTCATCGCAAAAGGACCGTCTTTTTTTACATGCTCCGCGAATTCAGAAACGAGACGTAATGTTTTCACACTTTCGATTGGATGATCCCCTGACGCACTTTCAGCAGAAAGCATAACAGCATTCGTTCCGTCCAATACAGCCTGAAATACATCAGTTACCTCAGCTCTTGTAGGAATAGAGTGATCTACCATAGATTGAAGCATTTGTGTCGCTGTAATTACATATGTATTCGTTCGATTGCACTCACGAATCATCATTTTTTGTAACAGTGGAATAAATTGATACGGCAATTCCACACCTAAATCTCCCCTTGCGATCATAATGCCATCCGCTTCTTGGCATATGTCTTGAAAATTCTCGATTGCTTCCATCGTTTCTATTTTTGCAATTAAACTCGGGGAAATTTCTTTATGCTCATGTATAAAATCCCGTATTTCCTTTATATGACTAGGTTTTCGCACAAAGGAACACGCAATAAAATCAACATTCTCTTCTAAAAGAAACTGAATATCTTTTTTATCTTTCTCTGTAATAGCTGGTAAACTAACAATTGCACCTGGTAAGTTTACCCCTTTATGAGAGGCAATATTTCCACCTGTTTTTATCCTCGTTTCTATTTTTTCCGCACTTACCTTTTCAACAATTAACTCAACTTCTCCATCATTAATAAGAATTCTACTTCCAACTTTCACGTCATTCGCAATCCCTACATAATCAACACTTGCTTCTTCTTTATTCCCTTCAACTGGATTGGTATGTAAAATAAATAACTCCCCTGCTCCAATTGTAATTTGTTCCTCTTTCATTTCACCCAATCTTATTTTAGGACCTTGTACATCCCCTAGAATTCTAATAGAATCGTCTAACGATTTTACTAAACGAATGATATCTTTATGACTTTCATGGGTGCCATGTGATAAATTTAACCGAACAATTTTCATACCATTGTCTATTAACTGGGCTAATGTTTCTTTATTATTACTTGCTGGTCCAATTGTACAAACTCGATCGATTGTCATTCTTCCCACCATCCTTTTTTTAATGTTTCCCATAAAATAAAGAGAAGATTCTTTTTATAGGAAAGACCGTACTACTTAAGGATACAAAAAGGTGTTATGTGATGAGAAGATTTTTCTGAAGAAGTAGCTTGAATTTTAACTTTTTGTGCCCAACATTTTGACTAAATAGTTATTATTAGTTTCGTGACAATGGGGTACTACTAACAAAAAGTAAAAAATCAAAACTATGTGTACATACGAATGCTAGATTGGGATGTCGAAAACAATCTATGGAGGGACAACAATGACTAATCTTCGTAAAAAAATAATGGGACTAACATTAGCGGGAACGGTAGCACTAGGTTCATTAGCAGCAGGAAACATACTGAACGATAACGAGGTAAAAGCTGAGGTAAAAAAAGCTGAGAAACAACCAAAAAACGTAATTATCATGGTTATGGATGGGACAAGTTCTTCCGTCATAACATTGGCCCGATGGTATAAAGGCACACCTCTTGCACTCGATCAAATTGTATCAGGGGGTGTTCGTACGTATTCGGCAGAATCAGCTATTACGGATTCCGCACCGGCAGCCACAGCTTTAGCGACAGGCAATAAATCAAATTCAGGCTACGTGGGCGTATTACCTTCTATTGTGAATTCACCTGGCTTAGAACCAGTCAAAGAAGAATGCAAGTTTCGTCCAGTTGCCAACGTCTTAGAAGGTGCAAAACGTTCAGGCCGTGCAACAGGAATTATTGCTACATCAGAAATTCAGCATGCTACTCCGGCTAGTTTCTCTGCCCACCATGCTAACCGCAAAAATTTTGAAGTAATTGGTGAACAGCAAGTTTATCAAAATATAGAAGTTGTATTAGGCGGTGGAAAGGCAGCACTCCAGCCTATGACAAGCAATGGAATCCGTAAAGACAACGAAGATTTAGTAAAAGTGATTCAAGACAAAGGGTACGACTTTGTCGAAACAAAGGATGCATTATTAAACTCCAAATCAAATAAAATCTGGGGTTCTTTCTCCAGCTCTGCACTTGCGTTCGATATAGATCGTGAAGCAAACCATCCTGCACAGCCAACTCTTTCCCAGATGACGAGCAAAGCAATTCAAACATTATCAAAAGATAAAGATGGTTTCTTCTTATTCGTAGAAGGCAGTAAGGCAGATTGGGCAGCACACGCAAATGACCCAATCGGGATGATTAGCGATGTATTGGCATTTGATGATGCGGTTACCGAAGCGTTAGAGTTTGCGAAGAAAGATGGTAATACTATGGTCATCGCTTTAACCGATCATGGAAATAGCGGTATTTCCATTGGTAACAGCAATACCACAAAAGGATATGATACCACACCAGTATCAGCTTACATTGCTCCACTGAAAAAGGCGAAAGTGACACTTGAAGGTGCTACAAATAAGCTTAAAGACGATTTATCTAATATGAAAGAAGTAGCTGCTCTATACGGTTTAGACAACTTAACTGATGATGAAAGAGAAAAATTAAAAACTGCACATAAGAAAGCTGATGCAGGTCCGATCCTTACTACATTATTGGCCAACCGTGCGAACCTCGGTTTTACAACTGGTGGTCATACGGGTGAAGATGTATTCTTATACTCTTACGGTCCTCAAAAGCCATACGGTTTAGTCCAAAATACAGACATTGCGAAGACAATGGCCAAAGCAATGAGCTTTCAATTAGGAGAAATAACTAAGAAGTTATTTTTAGATGCTGAAACAGCCTTTAAACAAATTGGTGCAATTGTAACGATTGACAAAAAAGATATAGCAAAACCTGTACTTGTAGCAAAACGCAATAATACAGAGGCAAAATTGTCTGTTAATAAAAACATTATCTGTATCGATGGAAAAGATTATGAATTAGGAAGCATCGTTGTAGAAAGCAACGGGAAATTCTATGTACCTGAAAAAGCAATTCAACTGTTCTTAAGACACTCTCACTAAATTAAAAAAGAATTAAAAGATTAAAAAGATTGCCTATTAGGATACAGGCAATCTTTTTTCTTTTTTTAAATATGAAATTTATGTTTTTGCAGCCTATCTCCATCAAAGAGCTATTTCTGTTTTGTCATTTTCCGCTATAAAACATATACAGTTTCATATGGTAACGATCAAAAATAAATGCCATCCTTGTGTAATCTACATCGGGTAATATGATTGTAATGGATAATACGACTGTGGTGGGTAATACGACTGTAATGAATAAAACGATTGTGATGGGTAATAACTTTGTTGCATTTGTTGTGCTTGTAATGCTTGTTGCTGTGCTTGTATAGCCTGATGAACAGCTTGAATAGTACTTTGCGCAGGCCCCTGCCCTCCTAAAGGACGCATTTGCGTTTCAGTGTAAAAATAATTACAAAGCATTCTTTATTCACCTCACCTCTATAAATATTTTTGTATTCCATCTTTCATACTATGAATATTGAATTAAAGTGGATAATTCATGAAACTTTTTACCTTGTAATTGCTAAATCTCTTTCTATTCAAATAGCTTTTTATTCAAATAACTATTTAGTTAAATTTAATAAATACACTCGCTTTTCCATTTCACTTTGTTCTACTTTTGCATTTACTATTAGTAATACGAACTTTTCAGAGGTGAAATATAATGGACGAGTTTTTATCTTCTGCTGCGCTAAACCCGGGTTTAATTGGGCCTACCCTTCCACCTGTTCAGCCCTTTCAATTTCCTACAGGTCCTACCGGGAACACTGGTGCTACTGGTAACACCGGGCCTACCGGCAATACTGGACCTACTGGCAACACCGGGCCTACCGGTAATACTGGACCTACCGGCAATACTGGGCCTACCGGCAATACTGGGCCTACCGGCGCTACTGGTAACACCGGGCCTACCGGCAATACTGGACCTACTGGCAACACCGGGCCTACCGGTAATACTGGACCTACTGGCAATACTGGACCTACTGGATTTAGTCTTCCT
>NZ_JAKUGX010000039.1:0-43715 GCF_022664195.1 Bacillus cereus group sp. BfR-BA-01316 | reverse complement strand
TATTTACTTTTATAACTATAAACGGTTCCAAAAACGACTCAACCATCGAGCTCCGATAGAATATCGAGTCTCGATGGCTGCTTAGTCTTTTTAATACTGTCTACTTGACAGCGATAAGACCATTTTACAACGGTCTCTTTATTATAGGTAGGGTCTATATAATTATTAAACTTTTATTCATATCGTAGTCCATTTGAAAGTTCTTCAATAGCTTTCCAATCATCAACAATAATTTGCTTATTATTTTTATGAATTATATTGTTAGTTATTAGTTTTTCAATGATTCGATTAAGATGACGAGTAGTTGACCCGATTAATGAGGCAATTTCATGATGATCTTTAGTATGAATTTCTCGCTCAAATAAATTAGATGGATTTCGGGCTGTGCATAAATAACTAGCAAAGCGTGTCTCCACAGAAGCCAGTAAATTGATACGTGAAGCAGTTGTGCAGGTTTGTAGTTTATAAGTGACATGATGAATTAGCTCTTGAAGAAAGGCTACGTCTTGTAATAGGTAATTTGTTACATAATTTTTATCGATAAAAAGAAAATCAGTCTGTTGCTCGGAGGTTACATGAGATTGTATGTCTACGGATTGAATTAATTCAATATCTCCCATGATAGAAACTGCGGAACAAAAGCGTAGTAATAATGCTTTACCTGTAATTACACTGGAAGTTATCTTTGTACGTCCTGACATTTGAATGTATAGGCCGTCAATAGTCTCGCCTTCTTGTAATACAGTTTCTTTTGCTGCATATCTGCGAATCTCAAATGGATGATTGAATTGTTGGAATAACTTCTTTATGTACTCATTATTTAAGTAGCTTAATAGTAAGGTATTATCTACAATCTTTTGCATAATATTTCTCCTTTTGGGACATCTGTCCTGTCTATTATAAAATAATTCATTTACATTAAAAAGAAAGGAGTGATGTATATGAAATTTATTTTTGATATCGATGGTACTATTTGTTTTAAAGGAAAAGCAATAACCAAAGAGATTATTCAAGCGCTCGACGCTTGTCATAGTAGAGGACATGAGATTATATTTGCATCTGCTAGACCTATTAGAGATTTATTACCTGTTCTACCAACTCATATGCATCATTATTCAATGATTGGTGGGAATGGTGCCTTTATCGCAAAGGAGAGAAAAGTTGTTGAAGTTATACCTTTTGATATTGAAACAGTAAGTGCGATGCGTTCAATCATAGAAAAGTATAGTCTTTCATATTTGGTAGATAGTCAGTGGAATTATGCTTATACAGGAAGCGAGAATCACCCTATCTACAAAAATATCGACCCTAATCAATTGGCTATTAATATGAATATTGATGAAATTGATGAAGTGGTAAAGGTGGTTTTATTTCCTGATAATATAAAAAAAGAATTAATTATAAATGCGTTGGAAGAACTTCCTATAAGAATATATGAGCACGATAAAGAGGGGATTATTGATATAAGTCCGCCACATATTGATAAATGGGAAGGCTTAAAACGATTAGGTATACAAGAGGGAGAATTCGTAGTGTTTGGTAATGATTCAAACGATTTATCAATGTTTATACATGCTAAGGAAAGTATTTGTATTGGTAGTCATGAAGTATTAATGAATCATGCGTCAACATGTTTAAAGATTGACGAGAGAAGTATCGGTGATAAAATTATTGAGTTATCAGAGTCATATGCATAAAGATTTGTATGTGAAAAAGGAAGAACGGATTATAATAAAAACGGGTATTAAAAGGATTGTTAGCCTTTTAGTATCCGTTTTTACTAATAATTGACTGATAGACCTTCCATATGAAAAATAAAAATAACATATATCCAAACAAAGAGTAACTATGATGCCAATCTGCACTATGAATAAATAAACCTAACCTCTCAGCAATTTGCTCAAAAATGCTAGCGCAAACGCCTATTGAAATAATAAATAGAGTTCTAGAAACTGTAGATAATGTTTTTGAAATTTGTATAAAAGAGGCTGTTAAAATCGGTAGTACGAGTAACGTGAAAGCTATGTTAACTGAAAATGTGGATGAGAAGGGTCTAACCGGAAAAGCATATATTTGTTTATTAACAAAGAAAGCATCTAAACAAGTTCCAATAATAGCAGAGAGTAAGATTGTAACTGCTAATGCTAGAAAATTATTCTTCTTCTCGAAGGAGGACATTTTTCTTTGCGAGAATGGCAAGTTCAATTTTTTCGAGTGTTTTGCAGTAGTCTTCTGAAATTTGTCCACTTATACTCTCCTCCTTATCAACTAAGTAATTTACAACTTGCCAATCAGTAAACCAATCTTTACTTTCATCTTCTTCATGTTTCATATCGCGCCATGCGTAGATGAGTGCAGGGCTGTATATACGATATGCGCCACTACGCAACTGGCATTTCTTTATTCGGCGTTTATAAAACTCACGGGAAAAAGATTCATTTACACTTGAAAATAAATGAGGCCAGTAATCTTTCCTTGAGCCTGTGTGTGGATGATGTTGGGCCCAACTTATTATTTGAGATAAAATATGTGTATCCCGAAATAATAGTGAATACAACCTTTTTCCAATTAAGATTCGTTCATGCAAGGACGTAAAATGCTTCATTGTATCACCAAATAGTAATACTTTTTGTTTCTTATCATTTTCGTGGAATGGGAAAAGGATATGATTAAACTGAAAGAAATCAAAGAGTTTAAATCCAATACTATTTAGTACAGTCTTTTTAAAGTGTACATTTTGAATAACTCTTTTTTCTAAGTAGTTTTGTTCATTAATAATAGTTGCAATGGCTAATGTTTTTTTGTTACCTGTTTTCCAAAAATCGTTCCACATCGTTTCCATAAATGTAGAAACATTTAGGTGAGGGAGAAGGTGAAATAGCCTTTGTGATCTTTTTACACTTTGTTCATATAGCAAAAATTGAGGATATACATCTTGGAAAATGAGCCAATTTCCTCTTTCTAAGAAAGTAAAAAATGTAATTTGATCTTTCTCAGATAAAATTCTCGTATATAAATCTCCCTTTAAATCGGTCATATTCCAACCACCGTTACGTGATACCATATGTCCAAGTAGTGCCCAATGTATTTCTGGATATTGAGTGTAAAATTGGTAGTATGCACGTGTTCTTGTTACATTATTTTTATTTAGTTGTTTTGTTTGTGCTTTTATGTTGTCGATGATGAGTTGCTCTTCTTTCGTTAATTTATACATGGTTCCAGAATGAATGAGTTTGCATTTTTGTTTTAACTCATTTTTCACATCAAATAGGGAGAGAGGAAGTGCTTTGGAAGCTTCGTTATATGTATTATTTGAGTTGCTTTGGTACATTCCATTACCTCCCTTTTCATGAATTTAAACATGATATTGGTTATGAATCATTCTATTTATTTTATTACGAGTATATGAAATAAATGAGCGGTGTTTTTTTACAAGTAATATAGTTATCGTGCAAACAGTATGAAAAATCTTACTGTTAAGAGGTGAAATGAAAAACAGAAACTATGTTTAATAGTTTCTGTTTTTTTATTTTGTCAATTTAATGTAACAAACGACGATTATGATTTGAATCAATTGAAAATAATTCAATAGCTTTGGTAAGTACAATTTTTATTGAAATGTATGGTAGGAGGAAAAGGAATGCTTAATAAAATAATTTTAATTACTGGTGGAACAGGTTCGTGGGGACATGAACTTATAAAACAACTATTAGAAAAATCGCCGAAAGAAATTAGGGTTTTTTCAAGGAATGAGACAGTTCAGTTTGAAATGCAGCAACAGTTTATAAATGACGATAGATTAAAATTTATTATTGGAGATATTCGTGATAAAGACCAACTAGTCTATGCTTGCCAAGGTGTACATTATGTATTCCATCTTGCAGCTTTAAAACATCTTCCAGTATGTGAGTATTATCCTTATGAAGCTATAAAAACAAATATACATGGTACGCAAAATGTAATTGAAGCATCAATCCAGAAGCAAGTTGAGAAAGTTACATATGTTTCAACTGATAAAGCGGCCGACCCATCAAATACGTATGGGATGACAAAAGCAATTGGTGAAAAGTTAATGGTTCATGCGAATGTGCAAACGAAGAAAACAAAATTCATTTGTGTTCGTGGTGGAAATGTTTTAGGGACGAGTGGAAGTGTGGTACCGCTTTTTAAAAAGCAAATTAAAAAGTCTTCACAGGTAGGGATTACTGATGAAAATATGACTAGATTTTTCTTAACAATTGAAGATGCTGTTGGATTGTTATTTAAAGCAGCATCTGAAGGAAGAGGAGGGGAGATCTTTGTTATGAAAATGCCAGCATGTAAAATAACGGATTTAGCAAAAGTGTTGATTGAAGATTCAAAAAAAGAAAACGTGAAGATAAAAGAGGTAGGGATAAGACCTGGTGAAAAATTAAGTGAAATGCTTTTATCTGAGGTAGAGAGTAAAACAAGTATAAGTTTTGATCAAAATTATTTTGTGGTACTACCGACTATTCCTATAGAGGGACTTCAAGAATATTATGCTAGTTATCCGCTTGTGGATGTGAAGAGTTTTAGTTCTCAACAAGACTTACTTGCAAAACATGAGGTGAAACAAATGTTAGAAAAAGGAGGATTTTTACTATGAAAAAAAATGCGAAGCTTTTAATAACTGGTGCAAATGGCTTCACAGGGCGCCATGCTTGCCAATATTTTTTAGACAAGGGCTTTCATGTAATTCCTATGTTTCAAAATCGCTCATATAGAGAAAAATTCAGGAATGGCATTACTTGTAATTTAACTAATAAGAGCGAAGTAATGAAGGTAATTAAACAAATAAAGCCAGACTATGTATTGCATTTAGCAGGAAGGAATTCGGTCATAGAGTCTTGGACAGCTGCTCTTGAATACATGGAGATTAATGTAATAGGGACGTTATATTTATTAGAAGCAATTAAGCAAGAAGCACCACATTGTAGAACATTAGTTATAGGATCTGCATTGCAAGCAGATAGTATGAACAACATAAAGGTTTCAAATCCATATAGTTTAAGTAAAACTATGCAAGTAATCGTCGCAGAGGCTTGGGGTGGATTAATGGATTCAAATATTATCATTGCAAAGCCCTCGAACTTAATTGGTCCAGGAGTATCGAATGGCATTTGTTCTATTCTTGCAAAAAAAATGATAGATATAGAGTCGGGTAAAAGTGAACCAATTATTGAAGTAAACAGTTTGAAAGATAGTAGGGACTTTCTAGATGTACGTGATGCAGTTAAAGCGTATCATTTGTTATTGCATGATGGTATAAATGGAAAAGAATATAATATTGGATCAGGAGTAAAACGATCTTTATTAGATGTATTAGAACAATATAAAGGATTAACACAGCTGAACTTTACTATAAAAGAAACAGAGAATTTTGAGAGTGACTCAAATAAAAGTTTAGTGTTAGAGGATATAAAAAAGTTAGGTTGGGTCCCAAAAATCCAATTTCATCAATCATTAAAAGATGTACTTGAGTATGCGAAGCGCAGTGACATCTGCATTCAATGAAAAATAAAAAAGGGTGTAAGAAGTATATGAATGGTTATGAAGCAATAGATAATCAAAATACGCTATTTCTTTCGATTGTTGATACGCTGGATTGGAAAGATGAAGAAGCGCATGTGTTGCACCTCTATGAGGCAATAAATCAATATCGAGCGTATGTGGAAGAAAAAAAGGTTGATCCAATAAAGCCAGCACTAGAGACAAGAACTAGGCATGTGATTCAAGTTTTTGCTCAGTATGAGTGTAGTGAGTATGGAAATGATTTTTATGAACTCATCAAAGATCTTTTACAAGATATAGGAATAGATTTAAAGATTTATATAAATAATAGTAAGTATATTTACATTTGAAAGATTAATATAAAGCTAGATTTTTAATGATAAAGGTGGATATAAGTTATGAGCAAAAAGATTCTTTTTACTGGGGGCGGTACAGCCGGACACGTTATGATTAACATTGTATTGATTCCTAAATTTATAGAAAAGGGATGGAGAGTTGAGTATACTGGATCTCAAAATGGAATTGAAAAATTATTGGTTCAAAATGTTAAGTATAATAGTATTTCAACCGGGAAGCTTAGGAGATATTGGGATTGGGAGAACTTTAAAGATCCTTTCAAAATTATACACGGTTGCTTACAAAGTTATAAATTAATTAAGAAAATGAAGCCTGACGTTATCTTTTCTGCAGGAGGATTTGTTTCAGTTCCTGTAGTTATAGGGGCATGGTTAAATCGTGTACCTATAATAATACGTGAACCAGATAGTACGTTAGGGTTGGCAAATAAAATAGCATTACCTTTTTCTAAAAAACTATGCACAACATTTCCTCAAACAGGGGGTAATGTAAGTACTGAGAAGAAGGTTTATGTGGGGCCAATTGTAAGAGAAGAAATCGAGAGAGGTAACGTATTACGAGGAAGAAGCTATTGTGAATTTCAGCAAGATAAACCGGTATTGTTAATTATGGGCGGGAGTCAAGGTGCGCAATGGATAAATGATATGGTAAGGAAAAGTTTAGATACATTATTAATAGGTTTTAATATTGTTCATATGTGCGGTAAAGGAAAGATGGACTCATCTATTGGCATGGAAGGTTATATGCAATTTGAATATATAGGGGAAGAGTTGCCGCATATATTGAATATGGCAAGTGTTGTAGTCTCCAGAGCGGGTTCTACTGCTATTTCTGAATTGTTATTTTTGAAGAAACCGATGTTGCTTATTCCGTTAACTAACGGTTCCAGTAGAGGGGATCAAGTTTTAAATGCTGACTATTTTGCACAACAAGGGTATGCGGAAGTTTTACTTCAAGATAGAGTAAGTAATAGTACATTTACACATGCAGTAAATCAGTTGTATGCCAATAAGGAGAGATATATTCAAAACATGAATGGATATAAGAAAACAAATGATGAGGGGATTCATCAATTAATAGATTTAATAAATGAAGTCGTCAAATAATAGAAATTTGAATGGAAAAATAAAAGGAAAGAAGGTATCTTCTTTCCTTTTTACTGTAGTTGTTCAAATTCATTGTTACTTATGCCGATTATATTCTGTATAGAGCTATATACTATGGACGAATACCGTTTTCTAACAGCTTAGTAAATGCATTTGTATGAATAGGTTTACTGTAATAATAACCTTGAATAAACTGACATTTATTTTTTTGAAGGAAATTTACGTGTTCTTTCGTTTCTACACCTTCAGCAATGACAGACATTCCTAGTGTATGTGCTAATGTGATGATCGTTTTAATGATTTCCATTCCATCTTCACACGTTTCAGACATTGTAATAAATTCTCTCGGGATTTTTAACGTATCGATTGGATATAAAGGTAAGTAGGCTAGGGAAGAATAGCCTGTACCAAAGTCGTCGATTGAAATGTGAATGCCTAAACTTTTTAGTGTACGCAGTTTTATCAATGTTTCTCTCTCATCCATCATTGCAATTCGTTCTGTTAATTCAAGATCGAGAGAACTTGCTGGTAAACCTGTAGTTGCTAATGTAGAAGAAATAGACTTTACAAAATCTTCTTGTTCAAATTCTTTAGCAGATAGATTTACTCCTATTTTTAAATGTGAATATCCGAGTGCGTGCCAACGTTTCATTTGCTGACAGGCTTGCTGTAATGTCCATTTTCCTATTGGAATAATTTGTAGTGTTTCTTCGGCAAACGGGATAAATTCATATGGAGAAATAACACCTAATTCGGGATGATTCCATCTGATTAAAGCTTCAGCACCGATAATTTTATTAGATTCACTATCAACCTGAGGTTGATATAAAAGGAATAATTCTTCATTTTGAATTGCGTTTGGTAAATCTTTTTCTAATTGTAATCGTCTTTCAATTTTTTTAGCGATTACATCGTCATAAATAGAGACAGAGTTAAGCTCTTTTTCCTTAGCATCATACATTGCAACATTAGCGTTTTTTAAGAGTGTAGCGGTATCGATTCCGCCAGATGGATATATAGCGATGCCGATACTAAGTGATAAAGTTAATTTATGCTCATGTATGACAAACGGTTTTTTCATGCTTTCAAATAGTTTGTTACATAACTGGAATAAGGAATCATGGTCTATATAGTTTTCGATTAAAATTGTAAATTCATCGCCACCGATTCTTGACACATGAGTATGTGATGGAAGACATGATTGGAAACGTTTTGCTACTTCTTCTAATATGTAATCACCTGACGAATGTCCAAGTGTATCGTTAATTACTTTAAAGCGATCTAAATCTAAATATAATAATGCAAACTCACTTTGTGTTGTTTGAGCATTCTTTATAACTTTTCTTAATTTCTTATGGGAAAAGGCTCGATTCCCGATTTTCGTTACAGTATCGTGGAATGCTAAATATTTTATTTCTTCTTGTTGTTTTTTGAGCGCAGTAATATCCTTTACCATAATATAGCTTCCTGAAATTTGTCCATCTATCATAATAGGAACGATGGTAACGTATAAAAAATAAGTAAAGCCATCTTTATATTGAGAACTAAGTTGTAAAGATGCTGATTCTTGTTGTTTAACCTTTTCTAATGCAGATGCTAGTTTATGTTTATCTTCTTCTAAAATAATCGAAAAACATGTTTCACCAAGTAACTCGTTCGTTGGTGCTCCAAGTAGTATACTCCCAGCTTTATTTACATTTAAGAATATTCCATTTAAATCAATCGTAAAAATAGGATCAGGATGATACTCATATAAAGATTTGAATTTTTGTTGTTTTTGCGATAAAGCCTCTGATTTTTGGACTAAATCAGAGGTCCGTAAAGTAACTTTTTCTTCTAGTTGAGCATTAAATGCTTGTAGACGTTTTGTTAGGGAATTGTTTTGCATACGTACAATAGAATGACGAATGAGTACGAAAACAAAAGTAATACAATTTCCTGTAATGAGAGTTGAAGATGCTGTTTGTTCTTTTAATGTAAACCCGATTAGTATTGCAACAGCAAGATAGGGAAATACGACTAATACTTTTTTTCCTAGTATAGGGTTTACAATGAAATAATTTTTATGACTATTATAATCTTCTGAAATAGCCCCAGCTATTGCGATAAGTAATATAGGTATTCTATATAAAAGACGTAATGATGTTATCGTGTCAGTTGATAAATGGTTATGTAAGTAAAAATAAATATAGTTAAAAGTTGCAGAACTTATTAATACAAAAATAAAAATATAAATTTTCCTTTTTGAATTAAAAACAGTTGGACGGAAAAAGAGACTAACACCTAGTAGAAGAAATAATAGGTCTGCAACTGGATATAGAAAGGAGAGAAAAATATCTCCCAGTGAAAGGGAAAATATATTTAAATCTGGCTGATTAAATAAATACCATTCTAATGTAAATATAGAAATGAGTACGATACATAGATCACAAATAAAGAACGCCTTTTCCCATTTATTGCACTCTTTTAAGATTTTATAGCAGAAAGCGATAAGGCAGAAGAATAGAAAAAACATGTAAAATACATCAGAAATAGTAAAATGATGTATTGGAATTTCGAAAAAGGTATCTTGATACGTATATACTATTTTTCCTAATAAAAAACTACCAATTGCTATTGTGATACATATCCAAAAAGGATTTGAACTAACTTTTTTAGAATATATAGAGTAAATTAGTGATATAAATGTAATGGCTTCAACGATGAGTGAAGCGAAGCGTACATTGAAATTTGAAAAATGAGTAGGGAATAGAAAGAAAAACATAGAATAGATTGAATAGCATATTAACGTTGCGATTAATATACATATTTGTAAATTTTTATTTAATTTCAATAAAATCACCTTCTTAAAGTATGTACTATATTCGTAATATCTATACATATTAATATTACTTAAGGATTGTACCAGATTTCCTTATAAAAAGCATGCTTATAAGAAAAAAACGAAGAGTATAATACTTCTTAAAATTGAAAAAATGTTGTAGTTAATAATTTTTAGTTTATAAGGAATGTAGATAAAATTTGTATATTTAGTCATCTTGTAAATTTTAAAGGTTTTTTAGTAATTTGCAAGTGAAGATGCAAAAGTGCATATAAAACGATGGGAACTTCTCTCTAGATGAGGGGAGTTTTTCGTTATTATAGAGTATTAAGTAAGACCTTTGTATGTAGCTATTCTCGTACTAATGAGGGATTTCAGAAAGATGTTAAGTATATACAATAATAAGTAACACTTCATAAAATTTTTAGTATGGGAGGAAGAGCATGAAAAATTGGGTGAAGTTTAGAATAGCACGTCCAACAGATAAGTTTGAAGAGATTATAGCATTCTATGAAAAAGGGTTAGGTTTAAAACGTATAGGTGAATTCTACGATCATGAAGGCTATGATGGAATCATGTTCGGTCTACCAGATGAAGAGTATCATTTAGAATTTACAAGACATATAGATGGGAGCCCTTGTCCGGCTCCAACAAAAGACAATTTACTTGTATTTTACATGCGTGAAGATAGTGAAATGAAAAAAGTGAGTAAAAGGCTGCATGCAATGGGATACGATGAAGTAGAACCAGAAAATCCATATTGGAAAGATAAGGGGATAACGATAGAGGATCCGGATGGTTGGAGAATTGTGTTGATGCAAATAGAAGGATAAGGTGTAACGGAACTGTTAGAAGGAGGAGGAGATTTCAACTTTCAATTTGGATAAAAGAAAATATAAAAAGGCTCCTTAGTAAGGGTAGAAACTTAAAGGCAAGCCTTTTTGTGTTTATAATCTGAAAATTTACATTTGAAAAAAAGTTATCGAATGTTATAAAATAAGAACGCATATTCTTATGGTTTTGTCTCTAAAGAAGGATATAAAAAAGGAGGACATTTTATGATATGCCGGATTAAGGATGCAGAAATATACTATGAAATTGTAGGAGAAGGTAAACCAGTCCTTATCATACATGGTTGTGCTCCTGACCATAGGTTAATGAAGAGGTGTATGGAATCAGTATTTCAGAAATATGAAGGTTATCAGAGAATTTATATTGATTTACCTGGCATGGGGAAATCGAATGCTCCAGGGTGGATAAATAGTTCAGATCGTATAGTAGAAGTGCTTATCACATTTATTGAGGAAATCATTTCTGCTGAAGAATTTTTATTGGTAGGAGAATCATACGGGGGATATTTAGCTAGAGGGATACTTTCAAAGATGTTTGAGAGGGTTAATGGATTATTATTAGTATGTCCTGTTGTTGTAGCACAACCAGGAAAAAGACTTCTACCAGATAAACAGGTAATTGTAAGAGATGAGGAATTTTTAAAAACGCTCACTTCAACCGAAAGGGAAGAATTTTGCGAATTAGCAGTGGTAGCGAATGAATATACATATAAGCGATTCAAAGAAGAGATTAAGCCGGGGCTAGATATTGCTAATTATGAGTTTATTGACAGATTGCAAAAAAATTATCCTCTTACTATGGATTTTCATCGTAAGAAATATGAGAAACCCGTTCTTTTATTAGCCGGAAGACAAGATATAACGGTAGGTTATCAAGATATTGTACGAATGATTGAAGATTACCCAAGAGCAACATTAGCGGTGTTAGATATGGCGGGACATAATTTGCAAATTGAACAGCCGGATTTATTTGAGAGTTTAGTTTGGGAATGGATTAGACGAACAGTTTAGCAAAGTTCATAAAATAGTTTAAAAGAAGAATTAATTTATATTTTGCTTGTACTCAAGTTTTGGGACGGCAGAGATTAATATAAGTAATTAACTTATAAATATTTTCAAGGAGGAATTATGAATACATACATCTATATGGTTAGACATGGTGAATCACCAAAATTAGAAGGAAATGAAAGAACACGTGGATTAACTGAGAAGGGAACTTTAGATGCCCATAAAGTAACTGAGATATTAAAAACAGAGGGGATTGATACTTTCATTTCAAGTCCGTATAAGAGGGCTATGTTAACGATAGAAAAGTCAGCTAATTTTCATGAAAAAGAAATAATAGTATATGAAAATCTCAAAGAGTGTAGGTTTTTAAGTGAGGATAAGATTATATCAGATAAGGAAGTGTATCCACTCGTAAAGAAGATGTTTTCTAATCCAGATTTCACACTAACTGAAGGAGAATCGTATGTTGATTGTCAGAGAAGAGTAGTGAAAGTATTAAAAGAAATATTAATAGATTTTCAAGGACATAAAATTGTAGTTGGTACACATGGGCTTGTAATGACATTGATGATGAACCATTTTGATAACCAATATGGGCTTGAATTTTTAATGAATACATCAAAACCAGACGTATATAAGTTAGAATTTAAAGACGAGCAATTAATGAATGTAGAGAAATTGTGGAGAGAAGAATGAAACTGAATATATGGAGTGTGTTTTAAAAGTAACTTTTAAAACACACTCTTTTTTTGAAGAGAAAGCATTTTTATCAACTATTTTTAGAATGTTAAACCAATTTTAAATGTGACAAAACTCCAAACGCTGGATTTATATTCAATAGGAGAAAAAAATGTAGAATTTTGTCTTACTATACACGTTTACTTTTCATTTCTTAACATATAGGCTTTGTGGTGTAAGGGGGGCATCGCCTTTACACTAAAATTATAAGGAGGTCATTGTGATGAAAAAAATGAAGAAATTTGCAGGAGTAGCTCTAGTGGGTTCAATCGGATTAAGTGGATTACTTTTTTTAGAACCAACTGTAAGCGCTGCAGAAACAACGCAAGTGAAAGAGGAGAAGTTCAATGCTATTAATGTAGCGATGAATCAAAGTGAATCTTATTTATTGAGTGGTAGAAGCATCGACGTTCTTTCTGGAAATAAGGAGGCAATTCAGTTAAACAAATACACAATTAGTTTTAGTGAGCCTGGGAAGTATGTTATTAGAGTAAATGGTTGTATTTATAATGATGTATATACTTTTATTGTGAATGAGTAGTATATGCTCTTGATGTTTAATTAAATATATTTTTTCGGATGAAAAAAGAAACACCCTATTTGCGGTGGGAATCGTAAATAGGGCGAATTATTTGTAAGAAAGTTAATGAAAAGAGTAATTGGTATTAAGTTATGTTTTATATATTTTCATTAATTTGCTCTTTGTTTTTGTTATGTAAAGTATGTAAGAATGTTTGAAATATCTTAAATGATTGCTGAAAGATTGGACTTTGAATAAAAGTGTATAGAAAAGTTACGATGAAAACAGGACCTCCTAGCATATATCCAATAACTAGTACAACACATTCTACAATGATTCGAGCCCGGCTAATAGACAGTCCAGTTTTGTCAGAAATAGTAAGCATGAATCCATCGCGTGGTCCAGCACCAATTCCAGCCGCAACGTACATACCGCCCCCAATACCTGTAATTACAATACCAGAAAACAAAATGAATAAATTTATCCATAAATAATCAGTAGCGTTTGGAAGGATGTTTGATTGTAAGAAAAAGTCCATAATAGGGCCGATAAGCAATGCATTTAAAAATGTGCCTACGTTTATATATTTTGGATCTACTAATAAAGAAATAAGTACGAGGCATAACCCGCATATAACACTCCAAGTACCAAGTGTCCATCCGAATCGTTCATAGAGAGCCATATTTAAAACTTCCCAAGGATGTAACCCGAGGAATTTAACTTTGACTGCAAGAGCGTTTCCGAGCCCAAAGAAAATTAATCCTAAGAAAAAAAGAAAATAGCGAAAGAGAGTTAGTCTCATCTTTTAAACCTCCCATTATATAATTATGTATATTACATGTTAGAATTTCAATGTACAAATATTATGTCTTTTTATGATTTTTTTAAAAGTGTTAACAATGTACATGAAATATACATCTTCACAGTCAAAAAAGTTAAAATATTTCGTTTTAAGGATTATAATAGAGAAAGAAATATAAAAGGGAGTGAACGAATTTGAAACAAGAACTTATTGAAAGATTTACGAGATATGTAAAGATTGATACACAATCAAATGAAGAAAGCCATACAGTACCAACAACACCTGGACAAATTGAATTTGGTAAGTTATTAGTAGAAGAGTTAAAAGAGATCGGATTATCAGAAGTGACGATGGATGACAATGGTTATGTAATGGCGACACTTCCTGCTAATACGGATAAGGATGTTCCTGTAATCGGCTTTTTAGCCCATTTAGATACGGCAACAGATTTTACAGGGGAAAATGTAAAGCCACAAATTCATGAGGATTTTGATGGGAAAGCTATTACGTTAAATGAAGAATTAAATGTTGTGTTAACACCAGAACAGTTCCCAGAATTACCATCATATAAAGGACATACCATTATTACAACTGATGGCACAACACTTCTTGGAGCAGATGATAAAGCTGGTCTTACAGAAATCATGGTCGCAATGAATTATTTAATACATAATTCGCAAATTAAGCATGGAAAAATAAGAGTAGCATTCACACCAGATGAAGAAATTGGCCGTGGACCAGCACATTTTGATGTAGAAGCGTTTGGTGCATCATTTGCTTATACGATGGATGGAGGTCCATTAGGTGGTTTAGAGTATGAAAGTTTTAACGCTGCAAGTGCTAAGTTAACTTTTAAAGGGACAAACACACATCCTGGAACAGCGAAAAACAAAATGCGTAACGCCACTAAGCTTGCTATGGAGTTTAATGGGCATTTACCAGTAGAAGATGCACCAGAGTATACGGAAGGATATGAAGGATTTTATCATTTACTTTCTTTAAATGGTGATGTCGAGCAAAGTAAAGCTTACTATATTATTCGAGATTTTGATCGTGAAAATTTTGAAGTACGTAAAAATAACGTTAAAAATATTGTGAAGAGCATGCAAGAAAAGTATGGCGAAGATGCGGTCGTTTTAGAAATGAATGACCAATATTTCAACATGCTTGAAAAAATTGAACCGGTGAGAGAAATTGTTGATATTGCTTATGAGGCAATGAAAAGTTTAAATATTGAGCCGAATATTCATCCGATTCGTGGCGGGACAGATGGATCGCAATTATCATATATGGGATTACCGACGCCAAATATTTTCACTGGCGGTGAAAATTACCACGGTAAATTTGAATATGTTTCGGTAGATACTATGGAAAAAGCTGTTCAAGTTATCGTAGAAATTGCAAGACGATTTGAAGAGCAAGCCTAAAAAGAGAACCAAGTAGTAATGAGTGCTACTTGGTTCTTTTCTATACTAAAAAATACAAGGTAAAGTGATATACTTGTTTACAATATATTTGTAAATTCCTGCTTTGTGAAGGGGGTAATGCTATGAGTGAAAATGAGTTTCATGGTTATATAGGGACATATACAAAAGCAAATAGTAAGGGGATTTATAAATTTATACTTGATACGAAACTTGGAGAAATTAAAGAGATTAAATTAGCAGCTTCTATAGGAAGTCCTACATATGTAACACTTAGTCATAACAATCAATATCTTTATTCAGTTGCGAAAGATAGTAGACTCGGTGGAATTGCTAGTTTTTCCATTTGTAATAAAACAGGTAATCTGGATTTGATTAACACGCAACTTTTAGAAGGGGCATCTCCGTGTCACTTAAGTGTGGATCGAGAGAATAGTACAGTAGTAGCAGCGAATTATCATAAAGGAACAGTTGAATCTTATGTAGTAAAACAGAGCGACGGAAGTATAAATGCTACTACGGCAATTGTAGAACATAAAGGTTCAGGACCGAATAAGGAAAGACAAGAAAAGGCGCATGCTCATTATGTGAATTTTACGCCTGATGAAAAATATGTAGTAGCAGTTGATTTAGGAATGGACAAAGTGATTACATATAAAGAGAGTGACGGGAAATTAATAGAAATCAATGGTTTATCTGTTAAACCTGGTAGTGGTCCGCGGCACCTTGTATTCCACCCCAATGAACAGCTTGCATACATTATGACGGAACTAAGTTCAGAGATTATTGTACTTCAATATGATGCGAAGAGTGGTGGTTTTAAAGAAAAACAATACATTTCTACATTACCTGAAGAGTATAGTCAGGATAGTTATGGAAGTGCGATTCAGATTTCTTCTGATGGTAAATTTGTTTACGCAGCAAATAGGGGACATAATAGTATTGCAGTTTTCCGAGTGAACGAGCACAATGGAGAGCTCGCTTTTATTGAAACAGTATCGGCAGAAGGAGATTGGCCACGTGATTTTTCTTTAGATCCGGATGGTAAATTTTTAATTACTGCGAATGAAAGATCCAATACTTTGACTTTATTTGCTAGGGATGAAATGACAGGTGAGCTGACGCTTGTACAGACGGACGTCAATGTTCCAGAGCCAGTATGTGTGAAGTTTTCACATGTGAAAACTAGGTAGGAGAACATTTATGAATTTTAAAGATTATAAAATATGTCATATATACGGACAACAAATGTGGCATGATCAAGCTATTATTATTGGAAATAAAGAAGGATTAGAGCAATTAAAAAATATGATTGATATAGCATTAAATGAAAATCAAAGTGAAGAGGTTTTCTTTCCAGTTGATTTAGCAGGATATAATTTAAAAATTATGTGTGTAGAAGACGATGAGAAATTAGAACACTTATCGTTACCATATCATGATGAAAACTATTATACAAAAAGTGATGATGAAATATCACCTGAAAATATATTGAAAAAAAGCACTCGCCATAAATAAAATGTTGCGTAAGACTCCCAATTTATCCAATTTGCTGCAAATTCTTTTATTTCATTTTTAGTCGGTTTATTTTCGGAACCTGTTATAAATTTAATCGCATTATGCAGACCGACATCGTCAATTGGAAAGGCAGAAGGGAATCGTAAGCATCGCATTAAAACATAGTGAGCTGTCCATGGTCCTATACCCCGAATGTCAGTTAATTGTTTTTCGGCTTGCTTCATATCTTGTATTTGTAATAGAGATTCTTTTGATAATTTACCTTTTGTAATGCGCTGTGCGGTATCAATTAAGTATTCGCACTTTCTTGTAGTCATTTTTAATGTAGCGAGATCTTCTACATCTAGATTTGCTATTATTTCAGGTGATGGAAATATCCAATGTTTTCTATCATTCCATTCTACATAATCCCCAAAGTGCTCAACGAATCTTCTTTTTAAAGTATAGGCATATGTGAGGTTAATTTGTTGACCGATAATTCCCCAGCATAGTGCTTCAAATAAATCCGGAATTCCCAAAGTACGAAGACCGTAAAATTCTTTAATGGGTTTTTGAAGGAGTGGATCGTGTTTAGCTAATTTATAGAAGGGAGCTAAATCAGTAGTTAAATCAAACCACTCTTTTACATAGTTAGATACGGCATCGTGTACCCATTTTTCAGAGATATATGATTCTCCTAAAAAAAGTATTTGAATATTGCCATCAGTATTCAAACTAATTTCAACTAATGGATTTATGTTTTGAACAGGAATGACTTTATAGATTTTATTATTTTCAATGTGAAACATACATTCATTTTTAGAACGTGAAAGATAGCGTAAGTTTTCTTGAAAACTAAATTCTTTAGGAACGACTAAAGATAATATTTCATTACAACCTTCTGTCATATTTATTCCTCCCGTATTGCTTCTAATTTGAGCAAAGCTTTCTTCATTTCCAAGCCACCTCTAAAACCAGTAAGTTTTCCGTCTTTTCCTATAACACGGTGACAAGGAATTGTAATAAGAAGAGGATTTGCTCCAACAGCGGCACCGACAGCACGTACTGCATTAGGACTTTGTATTCTTTCCGCAATTTCTGAATAAGAATGTGTCTTTCCATAAGGAATTTCACGTACCGTACTCCATACAGATAATTGAAATTCAGTTCCGTAAGCATCGATAGGAAATGTAAAGGCTTCTCGCTTGTTTTCCAAATACTCGCTGATTTCTTTCGTAAATGTTTGCAAATAATCTGGATTTTGGATGAGTGTATGTTGTGGTAGTTTTTTTCTAGCCCACGTATTTAGTTCTTCAAAAGTTTCATTTTGCGACCCGATGAAGCATAATCCAGTTGAAGTGGCTGCAATATGCATACGCCAATGTTTATGAACAAGCAATGTCCAATATATAGTTTTATTTTCATGTGGTTCCATTATTTCATTCCTCATTTATCTCGTTCTTTTTTCGGTATTCAGTAGGGGTAAACCCTGTCTTCTTTTTAAATAAAGTCGCGAAATATTCCGGGTTTTCTATCCCGACAGCAGTACTAATTTCCATAACGGTTTGGTTCGTATTTAAAAGGAATTCTTTCGCTTTAACGACTCTGAATTGCTGTATATATTCTATTGGACTTATTCCCGTCAATCTTTTGAATGTGCGTTGTAAATGATACGGACTGCCGTGGCACATTTCTGCGAGTAGGCTGAGAGTTAATGCTTCGTTATAATGATTTTTGATATAGTTTTTAATTTGCTCTACCCATTCTTCAATAGGCAAAGTAAGCCCATTTGGTTTACAACGTTTACAAGGACGAAAATTTTCATGCATTGCTTGCTCGGCATGAAGAAAAATTCGTACATTGTTTTTATTCGGTATTCTCGATTTGCATGATGGCCGGCAAAAGATACCAGTTGATTTTACAGCATAAAAGAATTTGTCATCATATGCGGTATCATTCTGAATAATCGCTTGCCAATACTCATTTGTTACTGTGAACTTTTCATTATGCACAGAACATCACCTCTGGCATTAGTATAACCTGAATAAAGTACGTATGTACGTATTTACGAATGTAAGAGCAAGATTACAAAGGTGAAAATGTGATAGTTTCTCACTTTTGTGTTAGCATGGATTTTGAAAGTGCACACCAAGAGGAGGAACATAAATGAAGTTGATTTCATGGAATGTAAATGGTTTGCGAGCAGTTATTGCAAAAGGTGGATTTCTAGAATATCTAGAAGAATCTAATGTAGATATATTTTGTTTACAAGAAATTAAATTACAAAATGGACAAATTGATTTAAATCCAGAGGGATACTATACATACTGGAATTATGCTGTGAAAAAGGGGTATTCAGGAACTGCTATTTTTACGAAAAAAGAACCGATTTCTGTTATGTATGGTTTAGGAATTGAAGAGCATGATCAAGAAGGACGAGTTATTACATTAGAATTTGATGATTTTTATATGATAACGCTGTATACACCAAACTCAAAACGAGGATTAGAGCGTTTAGATTACAGAATGAAATGGGAAGATGATTTCAGGGCCTATATAAAGCGATTAGATGAAAAGAAACCAGTTATTTTCTGTGGTGATCTAAATGTTGCCCATAAAGAAATCGATTTGAAAAACCCAAAAAGCAATCGGAAAAACCCTGGTTTTTCTGATGAGGAAAGGGAGAAGTTTACACGCATTTTAGAAGAAGGATTTGTTGATACGTATCGTTACCTTTATCCTGATCAGGAGGAAGCATACTCGTGGTGGTCATATCGCATGGGAGCAAGAGCGAAAAATATTGGATGGCGTTTAGACTATTTTGTTGTCTCTGAAAGAATGAAAGAGCAGATAACGGATGCAAAAATTAATAGTGAAGTGATGGGATCAGACCATTGCCCAGTTGAATTACATATAGATTTCTAAAAAAGAAGTATCTTCCTGGAGAAAGGAGGATACTTCTTTTTTTATTCAGTTTGTTAAAATTTTTCAAATCATTCTTGAAATAATATGATATTAAATATATACTTAATAACGATAATCATTATCACTGGTAATGAGTATCGTCGGATGAGGGTTGTAAAGAATTTAATACTAGGGGAAGTGAACGAGAATGGCTCTCCATTTTAAGTAGATTTATTAATGATGTGAAATATAGATGAGAAATATGTTTCATGTAATTAGGTTTCATAGTTGAAATAATATATTTAAAGGATTCGAGAGGAGATATACAAAAATGAACAAGAAATTATTTACATTAGGGATGGTTACAGTTTTAAGTGTAGGTTTAGCAGCATGTAATAGTGCGGATAAAACTTCAGGGGAGCAAAAGCAACAGACGAAAGCTACGGAAACGAACAAAGATGAAAAGCGAAAAATTACATATTTAGGTAAAGAATATACAGTGCCAGCAAAAGTAGATAAAATTGCGACAGCTAGTTTAGAGTCAATGGAAGATGCGGCAGTACTTGGAATTAAACCAGTGGGGGCAATTACGATTGGTGGGAAATTACCAGGGAACGTTGCGAAAGATTTAGAAGGTGCGAAATCTATCGGTGAGAAAATGGAACCAAACTTTGAAACATTACTTCAATTAAAACCTGATGTTATTACATCAAGTACGAAATTCCCAGCAGAAGCGGCTGAGAAATTTACGAAGGTAGCTCCAACAATCCCAATATCACATGTTTCTACAGATTGGGAAGAAAACTTAAAATTAATGGGAGAACTATCTGGTAAAAAAGACAAAGCAGAAAAAATTATTAAGGATTATAAAGCAGATGCTGAAAAAGCGAAAGCAAAAATTGGAGATAAGTTAAAAGATAAAAAGGTACTTGTAATAAGATTAAGAGCAAATACATTATTCGTTTATCCAGAAGAAGTATACTTCAACCCTGTAATTTATAAAGACCTTGGGTTAACGGCTCCAGAACAACTTAAAAATGTAAAAGCGCAAGAGAAAATCTCTTTAGAACAATTGGCTCAAATAAATCCGGATTACGTATTTTTACAATATGAAGCAAGTGAAAATAATAAACCAAAAGTACTAGAAGAAATAGAAAGTAATCCAATTTGGCAAAGTGTAAATGCTGTAAAAGAGAAGAAAGTATTTGTAAATACTGTAGATCCTATTGCACAAGGTGGTACTGCTTGGAGTAAAACAGTATTTTTAAAAGAAGCAGTGAAAAATTTGACTAAATAATAAAATTAGTAAGGTGCGTTGAATGATATGCGGAAAATAAATTCACTTCCAATGATAATTTTATGCTTAGCACCCATATGTATTTTACTTACTGTTATTTTATCTATCTTATATGGGACAAAAAATATCGATTTTGAAACGACGTGGAATGCATTGTTTCATTTTGATTCGAGTAATGTAAATCATAATATTATTGTTACGTCTCGTTTACCAAGGGTAATTGGAGCTCTTTTAGTTGGAGCTTTTCTAGCCATATCAGGAGCACTTATGCAGGGGATGACAAGGAATTATCTTGCATCCCCTTCTATTATGGGTGTGACGGATGGTTCTGCTTTTGTTATTACAATGTGTATGGTATTCCTTCCGGGAATGTCTTCAGTCAACATGATTTTATGTTCTATGCTGGGTTCAGCATTAGGCGCAGGAATTGTTTTTGGATTTGGTTCACTGCTTAGAAACGGATTGTCACCTGTAAGATTAGCAATTATAGGAACCGTGATAGGGACATTTTTAAGTAGTCTTTCTGCCGCAATTGCTTCTTATTTTCAAGTCTCTCAAAATATTAGTTTTTGGTACAACGCGAAATTAGATCAAGTAGATCCCAATATACTTAAATTAGCAATTCCGTTTGGTATAGTTGGTATTATTTTAGCACTTCTCATTTCGAAATCTATTACAATCCTTTCATTGGGAGAAGAAGTGTCTATTAACTTAGGACAGCGTACGAAAATTATAAAAGTGACTGCAATTTTATCTGTTGTGTTTCTGACTGGTACAGCAGTTGCTTTAGTAGGGAAAATAGGTTTTGTAGGACTAATTATTCCTCATATTACTCGCTTTCTAATCGGTATAGATTATAAATGGATTGTGCCTTGTGCTGGAGTAATTGGTGGTGTTTTTCTTGCTTTATGTGATGTATTAAGTAGATTTGTAAATTATCCATTTGAAACACCAATAGGCGTTGTTACGTCTCTAATTGGAATTCCTTTCTTCCTTTATTTAATTCGTACAAGAGGGGGAGAGAGACATGCTTAAAGGTTCAAGTCAGCGTTTTGTAATGACTATGGGGACTATTATACTTTTAATTTTATGTACCATTTATATTAGCTTAACGAATGGTACATTTGATATTACAATTACGGATGTCTTTCGAACAATTTTTCGGATTGACCCAGTCCCAGAACATGATTTAGTTATATTTGATTTTAGACTGCCGCGAATCATAATCGCTGGCCTAGTAGGATTAGGCCTAGGGATAGCTGGCGCTGTTATTCAAGGGATTACGAGAAATGGTTTAGCTGATCCGGGTATTTTAGGAGTAAATGCCGGTGCAGGAACTGCAATCGTAATTTTTATGTTCTTTTTCCAAGGACAAGTAAAGAGTACGGATTGGATTTCGATAATGATGATGCCGATGTTTGGCTTAGTTGGAGGGTTAGGCGCGGCTGTATTAATTTATATATTTTCTTGGCGAAATGGAAAGTTAGATTCACAACGCCTTTTACTAACAGGGATCGCAATAGGATCAGGATTCGGAGCATTTTCTATGTGTTTATCATTGAAAATGAAAGCAACTGACTTTGAAATGGCAGCTGTGTGGGTTTCAGGTAGCATATATAATGCAAACTGGAAATACATTATTGCAATGTTGCCATGGCTTATTATATTAATTCCAATTATAAAAAAGAAAGCTTATTTGCTAGATTTATTTCAATTGGAAGAAACGAGTATTACAAGTTTAGGCGTTTCAGTAGAAAGAGAGAAGTCCATTTTGTTATTAAGCAGCATTGGACTTGTAAGTGCATGTGTTGCTGTTTCAGGAAGTATTGGATTTATTGGTCTAATGGCGCCGCATATAGCCAAAAGACTTGTTGGCATTCAACATAAATATGTAATTCCCACATGCGGAGTGATTGGGATGCTACTTGTAATTGCTTCAGATTTTATCGCAAAAACAATTTTTATGCCTGCAGAATTGCCTGTCGGGATTGTTATTGCTATTGTCGGTGTACCGTATTTCTTATATTTACTTTATAAGGCGAAAGCGTAAGAGGAGGAAACAAAAGTGAATATTTTAAGTGCAAAAAACTTAGAAGCAAATTATGAAAAACTTACAGTGTTTCGCGATTTAAATGTGGAAATACAAAAAGGAAAAGTAACGACAATTATCGGTCCAAATGGGTGTGGGAAATCAACACTATTAAAAACGATGGGACGAATTTTAAAACAAAAAAGCGGTAAAGTATATTTACAAGGCCAAGATTTAAATACGATTTCAACGAAAGAAATCGCGAAACAGTTAGCTTTACTTCCGCAAAATCCAATTGCCCCGGGGGAGATTAAGGTAGAAGAGTTGGTTTCTTATGGGCGCTACCCACATCGTAATAACGTGAATAAGTTAACTTCAAAAGATAAAGAAATGATTGATTGGGCATTAGATATTACCAAAACATCAGCGTTTCGGACGAGACAAATTGCGAATTTATCAGGTGGACAAAGACAAAAAGTATGGCTAGCGATGGCTTTAGCACAAGAGACTGAAGTTTTATTATTAGACGAGCCAACGACATACCTTGATATGTCACACCAATTAGATGTACTGCAAATCGTGGAGAAATTAAATAAAGAACATAATTGTACGGTCGTAATGGTACTGCATGATATTAACCATGCAGCGAGATTTTCAGATGAAATTATTGCAATGAAAGAAGGGGAAATTGTTACAATTGGTAGCCCAGAAGAAATTATTACGAATGAAGTATTAAAAGAAGTATTTCATATTGATGCACGTGTCATGATTGATCCATATAATGGGGCCCCTGTTTGTTTCGGTTATGATAGTGTTGTATCCCAAGATGAAAAAGTGGAAATATATGTAACGAGTTAAAGAAGGGGGATATACAATGAATACCACTATCGAAAAACAGCAGATTATTACATCTAATACAGAACGATGGAAAATGTATTCAAAATTAGAAGGTAAGGAATATCAAATTCATATTTCAAAGCCGAGGCAACCAGCACTAGATTCAGGATATCCTGTCATATATGTATTAGATGGAAATGCCTTTTTTCAAACGTTCCATGAAGCGATTAAAATACAATCGGTTAGAGCAGAAAAAACAGGTGTTTCACCAGCTATTATAGTTGGTATTGGATATCCGATTGAAGGGGCATTTTCAGGAGAGGAAAGATGTTATGATTTTACACCTGCCGTAATTTCAAAAGATGCTCCTTTAAAACCGGATGGCAAACCGTGGCCTAAAACAGGAGGGGCACATAACTTCTTTACATTTATTGAAGAAGAATTGAAACCACAAATTGAAAATGTTTTTGAAATCGATAAAGAAAAGCAAACGTTATTTGGACATTCTTTAGGTGGATTATTTGCGTTACATATACTATTTACAAATGTAAACGCTTTTCAAAATTATTTTATTAGTAGCCCGTCTATTTGGTGGAATAATCAATCCGTACTTGAAAAAGAAGAGAATCTTATAAATGAATTAAATGAAGCGAAGGTTGAAACGGGAGTATTCCTTACAGTGGGATCATTGGAACGAGGACATATGGTTGTAGATGCAAATGCATTATCAGAGCGTCTTCTTCAATTCAAACATGAGAAGTTTAGGCTTAAGTTTTATGAGGCTGAAGGAGAGAATCATGCATCAGTTGTACCGACTTCTTTAAGTAAAGGATTAAGATTTATTAGCAAATTTAATTAGTGCATGGGGAGTAACAAAACATTCCATTCATATACTTATGGAGGGTACACCTGTTTCAATTGAAATAGAACAAGTTAAGCAAGCTATTAAAGGAGTAGAGGGTGTACGTGATATACACGATCTTCATATTTGGACAATTACATCAGGATTAGATGCTTTAAGCTGCCATGTAATGATTGATAAAAATCAGGATGATCAAGAATTGCTTCAAAATATTATTAATATGTTAAAGCATGATTTTTATATTGAACACAATACAATTTAAATTAAAACTCTTAAAGAGTAAGCATAGTGAAATGGTTGTTTAATAAAACGAAACGAAGAGGCTATGGAGAAAATTCTCCATAGCCTCTTCGTTTTACGTAAATAGAATTGTCCTTTTTGAAAGTTTTGTTTCAATTTTTCGTCTAAAGAGACAAAAAGTTGTCACAATTCCGTCACAATTAGCATAAACATAAAATAGACGAAATGAACTTACCCCATAAAAGCTCGACTGATTCAACTAATGATTAGTAGGGCTGAAATAAACACCGATTAAAAGTTCACTTTATTCTCAAGGAGGTAGATCGTATGAAAACTATTCTTGCTATCGCTGGGCTTATTTGGGTTTTATCACATGGCATTCCAATTTATGAAGGAGAGCAAATTCGCAGTGCTCTTAATAAACAATTTAATGAATATCATATCATTGATCGACAAGATAACGTTGTTACTGTTCGAGTAAATGACTGTTTTCATACGGTAACTGTTGAAGGAACTTCAGTAGTGAATGACACAAAAGTATGTGATCAACAATAACTTTATATATAATAGGAAGAAAAAAGCCTCAATTCAAATATGTGAAGATTGAGGCTTTTATTTATCCAGCTATTTGCGGGTTAATAATAAGTGGGAGATGAACAAAAACCTCGTTGATTAAAGTTTCACTTAAATGGTTTTTGGAAAAGGGACAGGGTATAATGATAATTGAGATTGAGAAGCTAATAATTTGTTAAGAATAATCATATAAACATTAGATACTCATATGGGGTATCAATACATAGATATTTAATGCTATAATTGATATACTCAAAAAGACATTTATTTTTATCAGATGAAGAGAAACTTTAAGAAGGTGATAATATGGATCATAAAGAACATGAAGCGGTAACACATAGATCAGAAAAAGAAAAAGAGCAAATTATAAATAGATTAAAGCGAATTGAAGGACAAGTCCGTGGTATTCAAAATATGATTGAAAATGATCGCTATTGTGTAGATATTTTAGTGCAGATTTCAGCGATTAATGCAGCGATGAAAAAAGTAGGAATGGGTGTTCTCAAAAATCATACAAGTCATTGTGTTTCAGGTGCTATTAAGGATGGTAATGGTGATGAAGCAATTGAAGAATTAATGACCGTATTTGAACGATTTTCAAAGGCTTAAAAAACAAGCTAGTATCTAACTAGCTTGTTTTTTGTTTATTTAAGACCTTTACCTTAAAGCTTAGCGACAGCAAGAAGGCTAGGGAATTTCAGAGTGTACGTAATAGTTCGATTGATTAAACTCCTGTTATATACCTATAAGGGGTATATATATGTTTTGTCGTAGAATGAATGGATTTATTTCAAAGAATGCTGTGTGGGATAAGAGAAAACAAGGAATTTATAAAAAAATATAAAAATCATTATATAAAACCATTGATTACCTTAGGGGGGTATGGTAAAATGAGGTTGTGATTAACAAACAATGAATGAACAAGAGGAGGATTTTAAATGGAACAGTTAACATTAAAGGTTGAGGGTATGTCTTGTGGACATTGTGTAAATTCTATTGAAGGAAGTGTAAAAGAATTAAACGGTGTGGAACAAGTGAAAGTTCAATTAGCAGAAGGAATTGTTGAAGTTACTATTAATCCATCAATCGTCACTTTAAAAGACATTGTTGTTGCAATCGAAGATCAAGGATACGATGTCCAATAATAATTTTTAAATATAGAAGTAAATCGTACTTTATATGGAGTACGATTTATTTTGCTAATAATTATACCTCGTAAGGGTATATAGAGGTGAGAGGAATGAATGAACAAAAAGAGGCCAATCTTCAAATATCAGGAATGACATGTGCAGCATGTGCAAATAGAATTGAAAAGGGTCTTAAAAAAGGTGAAGGTGTTCAAGATGCAAATGTGAATTTTGCACTTGAAAAAACAAAAATTGTGTACGATCCAACTCAAACAAATCCGCAAGAATTTAAAGAAAAAGTTGAATCGTTAGGATATGGGGTTGTAAGTGATAAAGCTGAATTTACCGTATCGGGAATGACGTGTGCTGCATGTGCGAATAGGGTGGAAAAACGTTTAAATAAGCTAGATGGTGTGAGTAAGGCAACAGTAAATTTCGCTTTAGAATCAGCTACTGTAGAATTTAATCCTGATGAAATTAATGTTAATGAAATGAAGAGTACGATTACAAAATTAGGGTATAAATTAGAAGTGAAATCAGATGAGCAAAATTTATCAACAGATCATCGATTACAAGAAATTGAGCGACAAAAGAAAAAGTTTATTATTTCGTTTGTTTTATCATTTCCGTTATTGTGGGCAATGGTAAGTCACTTCTCATTTACATCGTTTATTTATTTACCTGATATGCTTATGAATCCGTGGGTGCAGCTAGCTCTTGCAACTCCAGTGCAGTTTATAATTGGAGCTCAGTTTTATATTGGTGCGTATAAAGCATTACGCAATAAAAGTGCAAACATGGATGTTCTCGTGGCACTCGGAACGTCAGCAGCTTATTTCTATAGTGTGTATTTAAGTGTTCAATCGATAGGTTCCTCGGAACATATGACAGATTTATATTTTGAAACGAGTGCGGTACTTATTACATTAATTATTTTAGGTAAATTATTTGAGGCAAAAGCAAAAGGACGTTCATCAGAAGCTATTAAAAAATTGATGGGATTACAGGCGAAAACTGCTACAGTTGTACGAGATGGAACAGAAATGAAAATTTTAATCGAAGAAGTGGTAGCTGGTGATGTTGTCTATGTTAAACCTGGTGAAAAAATCCCAGTAGATGGAGAAATTGTAGAAGGAAAATCAGCGATAGATGAATCGATGTTAACAGGCGAGAGTATTCCAGTTGATAAAACAATTGGGGATGTAGTAATCGGTTCTACAATGAATAAAAATGGATTTTTAAAAGTTAAGGCAACTAAGGTAGGAAGAGACACTGCATTAGCTCAAATTATTAAAGTAGTGGAAGAGGCTCAAGGTTCGAAAGCTCCTATTCAAAGGGTAGCTGATCAAATTTCAGGTATTTTCGTACCTGTTGTAGTTGTGATTGCTATAATCACATTTGCGGTATGGATGATATTTGTTACACCTGGTGATTTTGGAGGAGCACTTGAGAAAATGATAGCAGTGCTTGTTATCGCTTGTCCATGTGCATTAGGTCTTGCAACACCTACATCTATTATGGCGGGCTCAGGAAGATCAGCTGAATATGGCATTTTATTTAAAGGTGGAGAGCATTTAGAAGCAACCCATCGATTAGATACGATTATTTTAGATAAAACAGGTACAGTGACAAATGGAAAACCGGTATTAACTGATATAATTGTAGCAGATGGATTTGAAGAGAAGGAAATATTAAAATTAGTCGGTGCAGCAGAAAGAAATTCTGAACATCCACTTGCAGAAGCAATTGTAGAAGGAATTAAAGAAAAGGGAATTGATATCCCAAGTTCAGAAACGTTTGAAGCAATTCCGGGATTTGGTATTGAATCGGTTGTGGAAGGAAAACACTTATTAATTGGTACACGCCGATTAATGAAGAAGTTTAATATTGATATTGAAGAAGTTTCTAAATCGATGGAAGAACTAGAACGAGAAGGAAAAACAGCAATGTTAATAGCGATAGATAAGGAGCATGCTGGAATAGTTGCCGTTGCGGATACTGTAAAAGATACTTCAAAAGCAGCAATTGCAAGGCTTAAGAAAATGGGTCTAGACGTTGTTATGATTACAGGGGATAATACACAAACTGCTCAAGCAATTGCTAAGCAAGTTGGTATTGATCACGTAATTGCAGAAGTATTACCAGAAGGAAAAGCAGAAGAAGTGAAAAAACTTCAAGCTAGTGGTAAGAAAGTGGCTATGGTTGGAGATGGAATAAATGATGCTCCTGCTCTTGCTACAGCAGACATCGGAATGGCAATCGGAACAGGAACAGATGTAGCAATGGAAGCAGCGGATATTACGTTAATCCGTGGTGATTTAAATAGTATTGCTGATGCAATTTTTATGAGTAAAATGACGATTAGAAATATTAAGCAAAATCTATTCTGGGCGTTAGCTTATAACGGCCTAGGAATTCCAATTGCGGCGCTCGGTTTCTTAGCTCCTTGGGTTGCAGGTGCAGCAATGGCATTTAGCTCTGTATCGGTCGTATTAAATGCATTAAGATTACAAAGATTTAAATTAAAAACTTAAAAACTTAAAAACTTTTAACTATAATGAGAATTAAATATGCTTTTTTACAAAAAACAATATTTTGAATAAGTATTGTTTTTTGTTCGTATAGAAAGAAAAAAGATATAATATAGCAGAAATAGAAGTGATAGCTTGATGAGGAGATTTATATATGTTTAAAGATATTATAATTAGAACATTTCAGAAAGAGGATTTAGAACAAGTATTGCAATTATTCTATGAAACGGTTCATACGGTTAATGTAAAAGATTATAACTTGTTACAGTTACAGGCATGGGCTCCAGAGCGACTAGATAGAGAGAGATGGCTACAGTCTTTAGAAGAGAATATTTGTTACGTTGCTGATTATAAAGGTGTGATAGTAGGATTTGGGGATTATAATGAGGAACATTACGTAGATCGTTTATTTACGCATAAAGATTATCAAGGAAAAGGAATAGCTTCTTACATACTACAGAAGTTAGAAAAAGAAGCAGTGAACTTGCAGCATAGAGATATATATACAGAGGCCAGTATTACAGCAAAACCATTCTTTGAAAGGGTAGATTATATTTGCATAAAGGAACAAAATAAGCAGCATAATGGTCAGATTTTTATTAATTATGTAATGAAAAAAATAGCCTCCTCATAAATGAGAAGGCTATTTTTTCATTATTTTACAGCTTCTTTTAGTTCTTTACCAGCTTTGAAAGCAGGTACTTTAGAAGCTGCAATTTGCATTTCTTCACCAGTTTGTGGGTTACGGCCTGTACGAGCAGCTCTTTCGCGAACTTCGAATGTACCGAATCCGATAAGTTGTACTTTTTCACCAGCAGCTAAAGTGTTAGTGATTGATTCTACTACAGTTTGTAAAACTACAGTAGCTTCTTTTTGAGAAATCTCAGCATTTTGTGCTACGCTTTTAATTAATTCTGTTTTATTCATGTTTTTCACCTCATATGTAAATAATGCTATTTAAGTTGTTATTATAACGTATAAAACATTCGAGAACAAGTGTACGTAGATATATTCACGAAAAAAATGAAATTTGTAATATTTTTTAGGATCACTTTATAGACATTCAATTTAAGCGGACACAGATTTGTTCTTTATTTCAGTCTTCTCTGTAGTGGAAGATAGTTTCTTATTATAAGATATGAAATAAGGTAATGCTACAAATAACATACCTCCTACTAAATTGCCAAAGAAAACAAAAATGAAATTTGGAAAATATTCAGCCCAAGTTAAATGACCAGCAAAAATGGCAGCTGGAAGGACAAACATATTGGCTACAACGTGCTGAAAGCCAATAGCAACGAATGTCATAACTGGGAACCAAATACCGATAATCTTTCCGATAAATTCTTTACTTCCCATACTAAGCCAAACAGCTAAAGAAACGAGCCAATTACATCCAATTGCAGAAATGAAGGCTTGCAGTGGTGTATCTTGTAGTTTAGCTTGTGCAATAGATACTGTTTTCGCTAGAAAAGCTCCCTCTGTTAAGCCGACGATGTGACCGAAAAAATAAGCAACGAATACAGCGCCTATGAAATTGCTAAACGTAACAATAACTAAATTTCGTATTAAGTGAAATAAGGTGATTTTTTTGTGAAGCCAAGCCATTGAAACTGTCATCATGTTTCCGGTTACTAATTCGCCGCCCGCAAGAATAACGAGTATAAGACCGATAGGGAAGACAGCAGCACCTAAAAAACTAGTAAATGATCCCCAAGATTTTGGCATTGTCCCAATAACATGAATATCGAGTAAATATCCTAATGCTATAAAAGCACCACCGAAAAATCCGAGAATTAGCATAGGGAGTAAGGATAAATGAGCTTTTTTTCTTCCGGAATTAGCAGCAAGTTCAGTAATCTCTTCTGGTGTACATACAGACATGAATAACCCCTCCATAAATATTGTGATGGAACGAATAGAAGAAACATTTTTAAAAATCTATGTATTATAAAAATATGTTATGGAATGTGTATAAATTTGTCAAATTTATATGGGGATAAAATCGAGTGTAGCTTAACATTTTTTCATATTGTCACATCAATGTAACAAAAAGGTTTTAAACTACATCTAGAGGTGAAAACGTGAATACGCATCATGTAAAAAAAGAGAAAAAAAAATCAATCTTAAAGAAACTTATTATTAGTTTCATAAGTATATTAATGATTCCAGTAAGCTTGTATTTCTATGCGGCAGAAATAGAAAGAAAACTAGTAACAGTTACGTGGAATGAAATAGAAGCTCCTACGATTCCTAAAGAGTTTAATAACAAAAAAATATTGCAATTCTCAGATGTACATTTAGGGCCAGAGTTTACATTGAAACAACTAGAAAATTTGGTGGAGAAGATGAATGATTTACATCCAGATATAGTAGTTTTTACAGGAGATTTAATAGATAAGTTTGGATCTTATAATGCGGAAAGAGAAGAAGCGAAAGGGATTTTGCAGAAAATTCATGCTCCCCTAGGGAAATATGCTGTGTTTGGGAATCATGATAGAGGTGGGGGTGGTAGTTTATTTTACAAAAAGTACATGGAGGAGGCTGGTTTTTCTGTTTTAGTAAATGAAGTGCAGAAAATTAAAGTGGAAAATGGCAAGTATATTACAATATCAGGTTTGGATGATTTCTTATTAGGAAAACCACAAATAGACTCGACTTTAAAAAACTTAAGACAACAAGATTTCAATATGCTATTAGTGCATGAGCCTGATGTTGTAGACAAAGTAGCTCATTATCCAGTTGATTTTCAAATGTCAGGACATAGTCATGGAGGACAAGTTCAAATTCCCTTTGTGGGCCCTTTAATTACCACAAAATTAGCAGAGAAGTATGTTGAAGGAATGTATGAATTAGAAGGAACGAGTAAGCCGTTACATTTATATGTAAATCGAGGTATTGGGACGACTCGAATGCCTGTAAGATTTTGGAGTGTACCGGAACTTTCAGTTTTTGTATTGAAGCAAAATAGTAATTAGAATAGGGCGTTTAACATGTTTGAAAAGAAGAGAACTTTTAATAGAAAGTTCTTTTTCTATTGATTAAAACCAGAATATTGTGTACTTTTTATTTAAAGTGTTAAAAAGAAAGGGGAATTTCTATGATAGAAACATGGCATAAAGAATTGGAAAGTTTATATAACCAAATGGTTTCGTGGCGAAGAGATTTTCATCAATACCCAGAGCTATCGTTTCAAGAAATAGAAACACCAAAAAAAATAGCTGGAATCTTAAAAAGTTTTCATATTGATGTGAAAACAGATGTAGGTGGAAGAGGGGTAATCGGCGTAATTGAAGGTGGAAGACCTGGGAAGACGATAGCGTTACGTGCTGATTTTGATGCGCTACCTATTCAAGATGAAAAACAAGTTTCATATAAATCAAAAATTCCTGGCGTCATGCATGCTTGTGGGCATGATGGGCATACGGCAACACTTTTAGGAGTTGCGAAAGTATTAAGTGATAACCGAGACCAGCTTTCTGGAAAAATAGTACTTATACATCAACATGCAGAAGAGAAAGAACCTGGCGGGGCAATTGCTATGATTGAGGACGGTTGTTTAGAAGGGGTAGATGTTGTCTTTGGTACACATTTATCTTCTCAAATGCCCTTAGGAATTGTTGGTGCGAAGGCTGGAGCGATGATGGCAGCAGCGGATACTTTTGAAGTGAAGATTCAAGGGCGAGGCGGTCACGGAGGTATGCCGCATCATACTGTAGATGCAATTATTGTAGCGACACAAGTTATTAATCAATTGCAACTTTTAGTGAGTCGAAAAATAGATCCAGTTCAATCTGCCGTGTTAACAGTCGGTACATTCCACGCTGGTCAGGCGGATAATATTATTGCGGATACAGCAACACTAACAGGAACAATTCGAACGTTAGATCCTGAAATAAGAGATTTTATAGAAGAAGAATTCAAACGAATTGTAGAGGGAATCTGTCATTCACTCCATGCGGAAGTGGATATTCAATACAAACGTGGATATCCAATATTAATTAATCATTTGGATGAAACGAATCGTTTTATGAAAATTGCAGAGCGTGATTTTGGAAGAGAGCGTGTATTAGAGGTTCCACCAATTATGGGTGGAGAAGATTTTGCATACTACTTAGAACATGTTCCAGGAGCATTTTTCTTCACAGGTGCGGGTAATGAAGAAATAGGAGCAACATATCCACATCATCATCCTCAATTTGATTTTGATGAACGTGCAATGTTAGTTGGTGGTAAATTGCTTTTAAGTCTCGTAAATAGCTATTTAAGAAATGGAGAAGAATCTCTTCATAATTTAGATATGGATGTGAAATAGAAATAAAAATAGCACAGTTTTGAAACCTAAAAGTAGAAATGAAGAATCCGTTCGATTCTAATTTATTGTTTTGGAAGAGAGTTACACCCAATCATTGCTATAAAAGAATCATATATAAACATAGAAACAAGTAATTACTATTGTCATAGTGAATATAAATTTTTTTCTTGACTTTTTATACGAAGGCGAGCAAAATGGTAAAAAAGGAAGGGGGGATGATGATGGAAGAGTACGTATTGGAGCTTTATAATTTGCTATATACGACGGATTGGCAAGATATTGTTTCGTTTCTTGGGATAGTATTCTGTATGAAAATTGTAATCGTATATATGGAAGAGCAAGGTATGTTCTATTCCTTCTCATCCCCGTTCGATTTGCAACGAGAGCCGTTGCTAAACTATGCCAATATAAATGATAAACAAATTCCTTTTGTTATATCCTTTATGATTCGTTTTATAACGGCGATTGTGAAGAAGAAGGAAAGTGATGAAGAAGAATGCCATCCAACTTGTTATGTAGCCAACGCTTTTTAAGCTAAATACAAGGAGGAGATTTATATGTGGTTTCGATTTCTTATGATTGGTTTCTTTTCATTAACAGCAATTTCATTAATGGGATATCAAGTGTCTGAAATATATCAAGCGTATAGCAATACGTTTTTTAATAAAAACTAATCGCATTGCTATTTGAATAATAAAGCGATAAAATCCTTCTTAAGAAGTATTGTTAAGAAGGATTTTTTCTTTGCACCGTCTTACTGTGTCAAACTATTGTCACATTTACAACGTGAATAATATGTTAAAATAGTGAGGTTAATTATACATATTTGAATGAAGAGGAGTGACCAATTTGGTGGATCAATCAACAAATCAGAAAAGCTATGCTCCTATTGTGATAACGCTTTCTGTAATTGTAAATGCGATTATTTTATTTTTGTTCTTTGGACCTGTTGGCTATGAAGGAGAAGTACATTTTGATGTAACTATCTTACCAATGTTAAATGCAATTTTTAATAGTTTTACGTTTGTATTTTTATTAGCAGCTTTATTTTCTATTATTAAAAAGAATGTAAAGATGCATCGCGGTTTTATTCTTGCGGCATTTACAACGACTTTATTATTTTGTGTGTCATATTTATCGTATCATTACTTGGCACCGGCAACGCATTTCGGTGGAGAAGGTTTCATTAAATACGTGTATTTCATCATTTTAATTACACATATTATCCTTGCGGCAATTATTGTACCACTTGCATTGTTCGCACTCGTATTTGGTTTTACGAATCAATTAACACGTCACCGTAAAATTGTACGTTGGACGATGCCGATTTGGTTATATGTGAGTTTATCTGGTGTTATTGTTTACTTAATGATCTCACCTTATTATCAATAAAAAATCTCAGCCTAAAGGCTGGGATTTTTTTGTTAAGCAAATTTGTTTGTGAAATTAAAAAAGTGTGGTATACAAAAGTATAGTTGCTTTTTATATGGAAGGGATGGTAAAGGTATATGCAAAATTTTGTATTTCGTAATCCAGCAAAACTTATTTTTGGTAAAGGACAATTGGAGCAGTTAAAAACTGAAATTCTACAGTTCGGTAAAAAAGTTCTTCTCGTATATGGAGGAGGCAGTATTAAAAGAAACGGTATTTATGATAATGTAATTTCTATTTTAAAGGATAGAAATGCGGAAGTGTTTGAGTTGACAGGTGTTGAACCGAATCCTCGTGTATCAACTGTAAAGAAAGGGGTTCAAATTTGTAAAGATAATGGAATCGACTTTATTTTAGCAGTTGGTGGAGGAAGTGTAATTGACTGTACGAAAGCGATTGCTGCTGGTAGTAAATATGATGGAGATGTATGGGATATTGTAACGAAAAAATCATTTGCTAGTGAGGCGCTACCGTTTGGTACTGTACTCACTCTTGCGGCAACTGGCTCTGAAATGAATGCAGGATCTGTAATTACAAACTGGGAAACGAATGAAAAATACGGCTGGGGTAGCCCGGTTACCTTCCCGCAGTTTTCGATCTTAGATCCAGTTCATACTGCGTCTGTACCGAAAGATCAAACAATTTACGGTATGGTCGATATTATGTCGCACGTATTAGAACAATATTTCCATCATGGAACAAATACAGAACTACAAGATCGTTATTGTGAATCTGTTTTAAGAACAGTAATTGAAACAGCACCTAAGCTTTTAAGTGATCTAGAAAATTATGAGCATAGGGAAACAATTTTATATTGTGGAACGATGGCGCTAAACGGCATTTTAGCGATGGGAGTAAGAGGGGATTGGGCAACTCATAATATTGAGCATGCAGTTTCTGCTGTTCATGATATACCGCACGGAGGTGGCCTTGCAATTCTATTCCCAAATTGGATGAAGCATGTTATAGATGAAAATGTGAGTCGCTTTAAACAGTTCGCTATTCGTGTATTCGATGTAGAAACAGATGGGAAGACAGATAAAGAGGTTGCATTAGAGGGAATTGAGGCGTTACGTCAATTTTGGACTTCAATTGAAGCGCCAGTAACATTAGCTGATTACGCTATTAGAGAAAGTGAAATTGACTTAATGGCGGATAAAGCGATGGCTTATGGTGAATTCGGTAACTTTAAAAAGTTAAATAAAGATGATGTTCTAAATATATATAAAGCTTCTTTATAAGTGAATCGAGAGAAGAAACCTATTTGATTGTTGTATCAAATAGGTTTCTTTTTTGTTATTTATAAATGTTTATGAATGTTTGTGATTATTTTTGATTGATTTTGATTGATTTTTGTGATCGTTTTCATTATACTGTAATCAAAGTAGAGGTGAAGAAAATGTTAACTCCTGAACGTCATCAAATGATATTGCAACTTGTAAAAGAACAAAAAGTTGTTAAATTGCAGCAATTAGTTGAAAGAACAGAAAGCTCTGAATCGACAATTCGTCGTGATTTAGCGCAATTGGAAAAACAAAGGTTATTAAAAAGAGTTCATGGTGGTGCCGCTGTTTTAACAGGAAAAGGACAGGAGCCAACAATGATTGAAAAATCATCCAAAAACATTCATATAAAGCAACAAATTGCAAAGTTTGCGGCCACCTTTGTTGAACAAGGTGATTGCATTTATGTAGATGCAGGAAGTACAACATTTGAAATGATTCCATTTTTAATAAATAAAGATGTTACTGTCGTTACGAATGGACTTATGCATATTGAAGCTTTAGTTGAAAATAATATTCGTGCGTATTTACTAGGCGGAATGATGAAGAGTAGGACGAAAGCCTTAATTGGTGCTATGGCGCAGGAAAGTATGCAGAAATATCGCTTTGATAAATGTTTTTTAGGAGCGAATGGTGTACATGAACAGCTTGGTTTTACAACACCAGATCCAGAAGAAGCACTCTTGAAACAAATGGCATTAACATTAGCAAACGAAGGTTATTTTTTAATTGATGAAAGTAAGTTTTCTGAAGTTGCATTTGCAAAAATTGCAAATGTTGAAGAGGCGAGCATTATTACCAATCATTTAGAAATTGATTTAGAAAAATATAAAAGACAAACCAATGTAATTGAGGCTGATAAACAATGATCTATACAGTTACTTTAAACCCATCTATTGATTATGTAGTACAAGTTAATTCTTTCGATTTAGGAACAGTAAATCGAGCAGAGAAAGATATGAAGTTTCCTGGAGGAAAAGGGATTAATGTTTCTCGCGTTCTTCATCGTTTAGGTGTCGAAAATGTAGCGCTTGGATTTACGGGTGGATTTACCGGTCAATTTATTAAAGATGTATTACATGATGAAGGTGTAACAACAAACTTCGTCCAAGTAGGTGGAGAGTCCCGAATTAATGTGAAAGTAAAAGGGCAAGAAGAAACAGAGTTAAATGGACAGGGTCCTATTGTGACAAATGAGCAATTTGAACAATTGATGAAAAAAATTGAAAGTATGCAATCTGGAGATTGTGTTGTACTAGCTGGAAGTGTACCAGCTTCTATTCCAAATACCTTTTATGAGAAAATCGCAGCGTTTGGAGCCGAAAAAGGTATTCGAGTAGTAGTAGATGCAAGTGGAAGTGCACTGCAGCATGTAACTAAAAATAAGCCATTTTTAATAAAGCCAAATCATCATGAACTTGGTGAGTTATTCGGAGTGGAGCTTTCAACAGTAGAAGACATTTTACCATATGGAAGAAAATTAATCGAACAAGGTGTAGAGCACGTTATAGTATCAATGGCAGGAGATGGAGCTTTATTATTTACGGCAGAAGGTATATATGAAGCAACTGTTCCAAAAGGTGTTGTAATAAATTCAGTTGGGGCAGGAGATTCCCTTGTTGCAGGGTTTGTAGGTAAATATGAGCAGACAAAAAATATTGAAAAGGCATTTCAATATGGTGTTGCAACAGGGAGTGCAACAGCATTTTCGGCGGATTTATGTACAAAGGAAAAAGTAGAAGAATTATTGTCGCAAGTAATTGTAGCTAAGCGATAGGGGGAAGTAACATATGAAAATTACAGAACTATTAAAAAGGGATATAGTCATTATGAATTTGACAGCTTCAAATAAAGAAGCTGTTATAGATGAATTAGTTGAGAAATTAAATGGTGCGAATCGTTTAAATAATAAAGCTGAATTTAAAGAATCTATTTTAAAGAGAGAATCACAAAGCACAACTGGAATTGGTGAAGGTATTGCTATACCTCATGCAAAGACGAAAGCTGTTAAGCAACCAGCGATTTGTTTTGGTAGAAGTGTAAGCGGTATCAACTATGAATCGCTTGATGGACAGCCTGCTCATTTATTCTTTATGATTGCTGCGAGTGAAGGGGCAAATAATACGCATTTAGAAACGTTGTCTCGTCTATCTACATTGTTAATGGATGAAGGTTTTCGTAAACAATTATTAGAAGCAAAGGATGAAGAGGAACTTCTTCGTTTATTTGATGAAAAAGAGAATGAAAAAGAAGAAGCTGAAATTGAAGTTGCAAAACCAGAAGGGAATGAACCATACGTATTAGCTGTTACAGCTTGTCCGACTGGTATCGCTCACACATATATGGCTGCTGATAGTTTAAAAGCAAAAGCAGCAGAGTTAGGGATTGCGATTAAAGTTGAAACGAACGGATCAACAGGTATAAAGAACGGTTTAACGAAAGAGGATATTGAACGCGCAACAGCGATTATTGTTGCGGCAGATAAACAAGTAGAAATGAACCGTTTTGCTGGAAAGCATGTCATTCAAGTGCCAGTCGCTGATGGTATTAGAAAAACTGAAATCCTTCTTAATCGAGCTGTAAAACAAGATGCACCAATCTTTAAAGGTGCAAAAGAGAATGGGAAGCCAGAAAATGTAGAGAAAGAAAAAGGGCTAGGAATTTATAAGCATTTAATGAGCGGTGTAAGTAATATGCTTCCATTCGTTGTTGGTGGCGGGATTTTAATTGCGCTAGCGTTTTGGGTTGGTGGTATAAAGGCAGAAGGACCTTTAGCTGAATTGCTAATGTCTATTGGTGGAGGAAAAACAGGTGCATTTTTATTCCTTGTACCAATTTTAGCTGGATTTATTGCGAGTTCTATTGCTGATCGTCCTGGTTTTATGCCTGGTGTTGTAGGTGGGTTTTTAGCAGCACAAGCGAATGCTGGATTTTTAGGTGGATTAATCGCTGGTTTCTTAGCTGGATATGTTGTTTTAGGGTTGAAAAGATTATTTTCAGGATTACCAGTACAGTTAGAAGGAATTAAACCTGTTTTGTTATATCCAGTCTTGGGATTGTTGATTACAGGAGTTGTTATGCAAAAAGTAGTAAATCCACCTGTAGTAGCATTAAATGAAATGTTAACAGGATGGTTAAATGGTTTGAGTGGTACGAATGCTATATTATTAGGTCTTATTTTAGGTGGTATGATGGCAATTGATATGGGTGGTCCAATTAATAAAGCTGCATTTACATTTGGTATTGCTGCAATAGAAGCAAAGAATTTTGGAGTGCACTCCGCTGTTATGGCTGGTGGTATGGTACCGCCATTAGCAATTGCATTAGCAACTACATTCTTTAAAACGAAGTTTACAGAAACGGAGCGTAAATCTGGTTTAACAAATTATATAATGGGAGCGTCGTTTATTACAGAAGGTGCGATTCCATTTGCAGCTGCAGATCCGGTTCGAGTAATTGTAAGTTGTGTTGTTGGTTCAAGTATTGCCGGTGCGTTATCTATGTTATTCCAAATTACATTACCGGCACCACATGGTGGGTTATTTGTTATAGCATTAGTAAATAAACCGTTGCTATATATTTTCTCTATATTAATAGGGACGATTGTTTCAGCTATTATGATAGGTGTTTGGAAGAAGAGAGTTAAATAAAAGATAAAAAGGGACAGCTAATAGGAGCTGTTCCTTTTTCGTTACAAAAAAGTAATTTAATAATTGGATTATGATGGATTTTGGTAAAAGATGTAATGAAAAGTGATTTTTTTGTAACAAAAAAGTAATACTGTAATTTTTTCTGGAAAAAAATTCTTATACTATCTTATGGTAAATATATGAAAACCCTTGATAATTATGGTAGAAATACAATTCTTTAATATGGGAATTTATGTTACAAATCATTAATCGTTTATTACGAATGCTTTGTAATTGTGTGATTTTCGAAATTCTGTAAAAGACTGTTGCTATAATGAGAACACGAAAACAAAGCAAATGGAGGCTATTCATGAAGAAATTATTAGGTATAGCAACAGCAGCAGTTTTTGGTCTTGGGATTTTTGTAGGTTCTGCTAAAGCGGAAACGATTGTAACAACAGATGTATTAAACGTTAGAGAAAACCCAACTGTAGAATCAAAGCTTGTAGGTAAAATGTTAAGTGGAAATAAATTAGATGTTATAAATACAGAAAACGGATGGTCCAAAATTAAATTAGATGGAAAAGAAGCGTTTGTAAGTGCTGAGTTTACGAAAAGTTCTTATTATGTAACAGCAAACGTATTAAACGTTCGTGCTGGAGCGAATACTGATTCAGAAATTCTTGGCACGCTTAAAAAAGATGACTTGATTGAAACGACAAATCAAGTACAAAAAGAATGGTTACAATTCGAATATGATGGGAAAGCGGCGTATGTTCACGTACCATTTTTAACAGGTACAGCACCTGTTATTGAAAGAAATGAAGTTCCAGCTCAAGCTGAAGCGCCAACTAAGGTGAAAACGGCGGTTAAAAATGATACAGCAGTTAAGGAGAAAACTCCGGCTAAAAATGATACAGCAGTTAATGGAAAAGGATCTGTTAAAAGTGGAGAATCAAGTAAACCAGTAGCGCAAGCGAAGCCGGCAGCTAAACCAGTGACGAAATCTACTGAAACAAGTGCACCTGCTGGTGGTCGTGAAATAACAGTAGAAGCGACAGCTTACACAGCTAATCCGAGTGAAAATGGCACATATGGTGGTCGTGTGTTAACTGCGATGGGGCATGATTTAACAGCGAATCCAAATATGAAAGTTATTGCTGTTGATCCGAAAGTAATTCCTCTCGGATCAAAAGTGTGGGTGGAAGGATATGGAGAAGCAATTGCTGGAGATACTGGTGGTGCGATTAAAGGAAACCGTATTGATGTTTTAGTTGGTTCAGATGGCACTGCTGATAGTTGGGGTCGTAAATCCGTTAAAGTGAAAGTTATAAAATAATTTATTAAAATAAAAAACGGCTGCTTGAAAATGTCTAAGCGGCCGCTTTTTTTATATAAGAATTATTGAAAAGGGTAAATTGTTTTACCTGTAATAATTTTATACGCGGTGCAAAATTGAGTTTGCATATACTCTGTATTTTTATTTTCTGGATGTAACGCTGTTTCTTGAAGAGTAGAATGAAAGGAACGTAGTAAACAATTTAGTGCGAAGTATAATTCTTCTTGTGAACAATTTTGTTCTTTTGTAGCAGTAGCTAAAATAAGGTCTTTTATTAATAATGGAAAATCGATAGTGGCTTGTTTCATAGTCATTGCACCCTCTCCGAGCTATTTTTTATCATGTATATGCAGAATTGGACAAGCTATGCTCTTTTTTTATGTGTAATTTCATGTACTGGATTCAAAGAACTTGCAATCATGCCGTTAAAATTGGTAAGATTGGGTATAATCAATAGATGGAGTATATTAGATAAAGAGAGTTGAATGATATGGGAGAAGTGCAACGTGAAAAAGTTGCTGTCATCATTGGGCCAACTGCTGTCGGAAAGACGAAATTAAGTATCGATCTTGCAAAAGCGTTGAATGGTGAGATTATTAGTGGTGATTCCATGCAAATTTATCGTACGATGGATATTGGGACTGCAAAGGTAACGACGGATGAGATGGACGGAATTCCGCATTATATGATTGATATAAAAAATCCGGAAGATTCATTTTCTGTGGCGGAATTTCAAGAACGTGTTCGTAAGTACATTCGAGAAATTACAGAGCGCGGGAAATTACCGATTATTGTTGGTGGAACCGGCCTTTATATACAATCTGTTCTATTCGATTACCAGTTTACCGATAAGGCTGGGGATGCTGTTTACCGAGAGCAGATGGAAAAGTTAGCGTTAGAACACGGTGTGGAATATGTACATGAAAAGTTGCAAGAAGTAGATCCGGAAAGTGCGGAGCGTATTCATGCAAATAATGTAAGGCGTGTTATTCGGGCGTTGGAAATTTTTCACACGACGGGTGAAAAAATGAGTAACCAGCTCGAAAAGCAAGAAAACGAGTTACTGTACGATGTTTCATTAATTGGCTTGACAATGGATCGAGAAATGCTATACGATCGCATTAACTTGCGTGTTGACCTAATGGTTGAACAAGGTTTATTAGAGGAAGTAAAAGGTCTGCATGAAAGAGGAGTGCGAGAGTGTCAATCTATTCAAGCGATTGGTTATAAAGAGTTATATGATTATTTTGAGAATCGTGTCTCTTTAGAAGAATCGGTATCACAATTAAAGACGAATTCACGCCGTTATGCAAAACGTCAATTAACGTGGTTCCGTAATAAAATGGATGTCGCGTGGTTCGATGTTACTGATGGTGAAAAAACGTCAGAAATTTTACGATACATAGAAGGAAAGTTACAACTAAAGTCGAATAATAGTAAGTAGAGAAAAAGAGGAGGATTCGACATGAAGCAATCAATCAATATTCAAGATCAGTTTTTAAATCAACTCCGTAAAGAAAATACGTTCGTTACGCTGTACTTATTAAATGGTTTCCAGCTTCGTGGATTAATTAAAGGTTTTGATAACTTTACAGTCCTACTGGAAACAGAAGGTAAGCAACAGCTTATTTATAAACATGCAATTTCTACATTTGTACCACAAAAAAATGTTTCCATTGAATTAGAATAGTAATTAACTGTACATAACAAAAAAGAGCGAGAGAACTCGCTCTTTTTTTATTTGTCATTAACTACATAAGATTGAAATTTAAGCGATTCTAAATACAGTTAGCCTGATGTTAGTGTTTCCGGTTGCAGGAATTGTAATCTCGTTAAGAGTAGATTGGACAGAGAGATTTGTGCCAGCTGCTAAAGTTTCAATTGTTGTAAAGGAAAGTGAGTCGCCTATTAGATTTGAAGAGAAGTTGTCAGTTGCGACTGCTCCATTAATTGAAATTCCTACTCCAAGTGGAGCACATCCTGGCGCAGTTGTAGAAATGGATACGCTAATTACATAAATACCAGCATTGATAACAGTAACTGTATTTGTGCCGTTAAAGATAATATCGTTTACGTTAATTGCAGTACTAAAGATAAAGTTATTAAATTGGAGGACTGTTTGTTGAATGTTGTTTGTAACAACAATTGTTGCTACTGGGAAGCCAGTTCCAGTAGGTCCAGTAGGTCCTGTAACACCAATGCCCGTAGCGCCCGTAGCACCAGTTGGTCCTTGAGCCCCCGTGTTACCTTGGGCACCAGTATTACCTTGAGGTCCAGTAGCGCCCGCCGCCCCCGTGTTGCCTTGAGGTCCGGTAGAGCCAGTGGCACCAGTGTTGCCTTGAGGTCCGGTAGAACCAGTAGCGCCCGTGTTGCCTTGAGCGCCTGTATTACCTTGAGGTCCAGTAGAACCGGTAGCGCCCGTGTTACCTTGAGGTCCAGTAGAACCAATAGCGCCAGTGTTGCCTTGAGGTCCGGTAGAACCAGTAGCGCCAGTGTTGCCTTGAGCGCCTGTATTACCCTGAGGTCCGGTAGAACCAGTAGCGCCAGTGTTGCCTTGAGCGCCAGTATTACCATGAGGTCCGGTAGAACCTGTAGCGCCCGTCTTACCTTGAGGTCCAGTAGAACCAGTAGCGCCCGTGTTACCTTGAGGTCCGGTAGAGCC
>NZ_JAKUGX010000038.1:0-44951 GCF_022664195.1 Bacillus cereus group sp. BfR-BA-01316 | reverse complement strand
AGGTTCAAATCCTGTCCCCGCAACCAAATGGTCCCGTGGTGTAGTGGTTAACATGCCTGCCTGTCACGCAGGAGATCGCCGGTTCGACCCCGGTCGGGACCGCCATTTTAATAAGGCTCGGTAGCTCAGTCGGTAGAGCAGAGGACTGAAAATCCTCGTGTCGGCGGTTCGATTCCGTCCCGAGCCACCATTTTAATAAAATATGCCGGCTTAGCTCAATTGGTAGAGCAACTGACTTGTAATCAGTAGGTTGGGGGTTCAAGTCCTCTAGCCGGCACCATGTAAGTTTCGGAGGGGTAGCGAAGTGGCTAAACGCGGCGGACTGTAAATCCGCTCCTTTGGGTTCGGCAGTTCGAATCTGCCCCCCTCCACCATTTACATAGGGGCATAGTTTAAAGGTAGAACTGAGGTCTCCAAAACCTCCAGTGTGGGTTCGATTCCTACTGCCCCTGCCAAATATATAAACACAACATGGCGGTTGTGGCGAAGTGGTTAACGCACCGGATTGTGGCTCCGGCATTCGTGGGTTCAATTCCCATCAGTCGCCCCATTTTTATTTTTTAAAATTACAAATAAATTAATGGATACTTACATATAATTAAGTAAAACTTCGGTGGGCTATAGCCAAGCGGTAAGGCAACGGACTTTGACTCCGTCATGCGCTGGTTCGAATCCAGCTAGCCCAGCCATTTTTGCGGAAGTAGTTCAGTGGTAGAATACAACCTTGCCAAGGTTGGGGTCGCGGGTTCGAATCCCGTCTTCCGCTCCATTTTAACTTCATATGGCGGCATAGCCAAGTGGTAAGGCAGAGGTCTGCAAAACCTTTACCACCGGTTCAAATCCGGTTGCCGCCTTTATTTTATGCCGATGTGGCGGAATTGGCAGACGCGCACGACTCAAAATCGTGTTCCTTCGGGAGTGTCGGTTCGACCCCGACCATCGGTATCGGTGACTTAAAAAAACTCTAACAGAAATGTTAGAGTTTTTTTTGTTAAATTATGCTATGTGATTCTAAAATTCGTAATAAACTTAGGAATTCATGTATAATATAACTTGTCGAAAGAACAAAATGATAGTGATTTATATTATGTCTGTAATATGAATCAAAAATGAACTTTTTATATTTCTTTTAAAAATGTGTTGAATACACATTATATTTCATATTAATATTTTTATGTAGATTTAAAATGGGAAAGAGAGTGGAAAGTATGGGCCGTAAATGGAACAATATTAAAGAAAAAAAAGCATCAAAAGATGCAAATACAAGCCGTATATACGCGAAATTTGGACGTGAAATTTATGTGGCAGCAAAACAAGGCGAGCCAGATCCAGAATCAAACCAAACGCTAAGAGTCGTATTAGAGCGTGCGAAAACATACAACGTACCAAGAACAATTATTGACCGTGCGATTGAAAAGGCAAAAGGCGGTTCAGAAGAAAACTATGACGAGCTTCGTTATGAAGGATTTGGACCAAACGGATCTATGGTAATTGTAGATACCCTTACAAATAACGTAAACCGTACTGCAGCTGATGTACGAGCTGCATTTAGCAAAAACAGTGGTAACATGGGTGTAAACGGTTCTGTAGCTTACATGTTTGATGCGACAGCGGTTATCGGTCTTGAAGGTAAAACATCAGATGAAGTTCTTGAAATTTTAATGGAAGCGGATGTAGATGCACGTGACATTCTAGAAGAAGAAGATTCTGTCATCGTTTATGCTGAACCTGATCAGTTCCATTCTGTACAATCTGCACTTAAAAATGCTGGTGTTGAAGAATTTACAGTTGCAGAATTAACAATGCTTGCACAAAGTGATGTAGAACTCCCTGAAGATGCTCAAGTACAATTTGAAAAAATGGTTGATGCATTAGAAGATTTAGAAGATGTACAGCAAGTTTACCACAACGTAGACTTAGGGGAATAATAAAGTGAAACTTTAATCAGTGGGGGTTTTGTTCATCCCCCACTGATTATTAGTTGAACCAATCGGGCGTTTACGGGCAGTTGATCTCCCACCTAACTTCTTTGCTCCAGCGGAGTTTTGAGGTGGGAGTTTTACTGCCCATAAATAGCGGGATATAAGACAGAAGACCCTTTCCTTTAACGGACAGGGTCTTTTTTTATGGAGTTAATTAAGGTGATAAAGTATTAAAGGTATTTTGTAGCTGCTAGGGAATATGGTTATAGGTTTGTATTTTAAATAATCGTATTTCTAGGAGGTATTTCTGTGGAGCATAAAACACCAAAGCATATCGTTGCCGTAGCAGGTTATTTAACAAATGAAAAGAATGAGGTGCTTTTAACGAAAGTGCACTGGCGAGCTGATACGTGGGAAATGCCTGGAGGACAGGTAGAAGAAGGGGAAGCGCTCGATCAAGCTGTTTGCAGAGAAATAATGGAGGAAACAGGATTAACTGTGAAGCCTATCGGAGTTACAGGGATTTATTATAATGCTTCTATGCATATTGTAGCTGTTGTTTTTAAAGTAGCATATGTTAGTGGTGACATAAAAATTCAACCTGAAGAAATACAAGAGGCTAAATTTGTTGCTTTAAACGAAGAGAACATTGATGAGTATATAACGCGTCCTCATATGAAATCAAGGACACTTGATGCGATGAAAGCAATGCATTTCATTCCATACGAAACATGGGAAGTTCAGCCATATAATCTTATAGGAAGGTTGTAAAGTTTTGGTTAGTTATTTGAGGACAGCTCAAATTGCTAACCTTTTCTTTATGTATACTGTTTCAGAAAAAGGTCACAATAATAAAGTGTAGGCTAATAATTAGTGGGGGAAGCAGGACTACACCTAACTTCCTTACTTTAGCCAAGTTTTGAGGGAGAAGTCTTACTACCCACAAATAGCGAGATAATTCGAAAGCTAGTATTGATTTACGGAACGTTCGTTCTGTATAATAGTGATATATCGTATATAATTAGATTGCTAGATGTTTAAAAGTATAAATGTATAAACTGATATAATAAAAGAATAAAGTGAAATTAAGGAGAGTCCTACTTCCTATAAATAGTGTGATAAACAAATATATATTCAACATTTCATATGAATAGTAGATAAAAAGGGACTGTGATACAATACATTTTTACACCTTACAATGTTGTAAGGTAGGTGTAAGAGAAATCGATGGGATATTCTTTTACAACAAGGTATTCTTAAATTAAGAGTTATATGCTGTGTGGAAAAGAGGTGTTCGAGATGAAAGAACGAGTATTATCTAGAGTGAATTATCATCAAAAAGTTGCATTAAATCCATTAACTAAATTTCTTTATAAAGCCATTATATTATTATTATTGTTAAGTTTTGCATTATTATTCGTTGGAAATGTAATGATTGAGCGAAGTGATATTAGTAAATTACATGTACCCGCTAAGTTAGAGGTGCCAGAATCATTAACACACGCATTTATTGCGACGGAAGATAAAAGGTTTTATCATCATAACGGTTTAGACTATATAGCAATTATTCGAGCTTCTATTGAAAATATAAAAGCTGGTGGGGTTGTGCAAGGAGGAAGCACGATTACACAGCAGCTATCTAAAAATGCTTTTTTATCTAATGAACGTACATTTTCTCGTAAGTGGAAAGAAATTTTTTATACGAAAAAGATTGAACGTACATTCACAAAGGATGAGATTTTAAAATTATATGTGAGTAATATTTACTACGGAGAAGGAGCATGGGGAATTGAAAAAGCAGCAAACCTTTACTTCGGTAAAAAGGTGGATCAATTAACGTTGGCTGAAAGTGCAATGATGGCTGCTGTAGTAAAAGCACCGGCTTATTACTCACCTGCACAAAATTATGATAAAGCAGTTGAGAGACGGAATGTAGTTTTAAGGCTAATGGAGAAAGAAGGGTATATAAATCATGATGAATATGTGCAAGCAGTTAGTGAGAAATTAGTAATTCGTCATGATATAAAAACAGAGCAATCCATGTTAAAAAATGCCCGTGAAAAAGCAGTAAGTTAAAAGAGGTTCCTAAATAGGAGCTTCTTTTTTTGGATAATTTGTGACAAAAGACGACACAATATTGTCACAAATGTTGTATTTTTGTAATTTATGTGAGCGTGTTCATTGCGTGACCTATGTAAGTATTGATATTATGTGTATTGTGTACAATGATGTATACAGAATATGAAATTAAAGAGGAATGTATATGAAATCATCAAACAAACTCATGGCTCTTGGTATAGTTTTTTCTATCGCAGTATTGATTGTAATCGGGACGATTGTGTATAGCATCATAAATGACAAGAAAGATAAAGGGAATGAGATGTTTGCTTATTCTACGCAACAATCTTTAGGGAAAGATGATGCTCCAGTTAAGGTAGTTGAATTTGGAGACTTTAAATGTCCAGCTTGTCGTACTTGGGATGTAACAGTATTACCACGATTAAAAGAAGAGTATATTGATAAAGGTGAAGTGCAGTTATATTTTATTAACTTCCCGTTTATCGGAAAAGACTCTGATTTAGGTGCAGCTGCTGGTGAAGCAATTTATAAACAAGATCAAGATTCATTCTGGATTTTCTATGATGAGATTTATCAAAATCAAAAGAAAGATACGGAAGAATGGATTACAGAAGAATTACTTCTTAATATTGTGAAAGAAAAGCTTCCAAAAATTAATGTAGAACAGTTTAAAAAAGATTTACACAGTAAAGAAATGAAAGACAAAGTACGTAAAGATTCAGATCGTGCTCAAAAATTAAAAGTTCAAGGTGCTCCTTCAGTATATATAAATGGGAATCTTGCAAACCCTGATTTCGATAGTATGAAGAAGGCGATTGATAAAGAATTGAAAAAGTGATGAGGTATCTCATCACTTTTTCGACTTTTTTCGATAAATTTCTTGCTTCGATTTTTTTTACATGCTATACTACTTTACATAAGTTATTTCAATATCTAATATTTATTTCATATTTGCGGGTGTAGTTTAGTGGTAAAACAAGAGCCTTCCAAGCTCTGGTCGAGAGTTCGATTCTCTTCACCCGCTCCAAATTTTATTTAATGTTTTTCTAATAAATTGTGATCAACGCAGTGTTTCGTTTCTAAGATAAACGAAGCATTGCGTTTTTTAATGTTTGAAAATCATAATTGTATGCGAAAATAGAAGTGAAGAATATTATTCCAAAAGTGAATTGATAACCAATATAGTCGTTACATAAGGGATGGATTCATCGGAGGAGGCGATTGAAAATGGACTTTGAACAATTAAAGCAAGATGTAATTGCGTATAGTAAAACGATTGGTATAGATAAAATAGGTTTTGCCAGTGCTTCACCATTTGAGGAATTAAAGCAGCGTCTAATCCAGCAACAACAATTGAATTATCAGTCTGGATTCGAAGAGCCTGATATAGAGAAGAGAACGAATCCACAGCTATTGTTACCTGGTGCGAAATCAATTATTGCGATTGCTTTAGCATATCCTTCAAAATTAAAAAATGCACCATTAAGTAAACGAGGAGAACGTCGTGGGATTTTTTGCCGTGCTTCTTGGGGCCAAGATTATCACCTTGTTTTACGAGATCGTTTGCAAAAGTTAGAGGCGTATTTAATCGAAAAGCTTCCGGATATAGAAGTGAAATCAATGGTTGATACAGGGGAGCTAAGTGATCGAGCTGTTTCAGAGCGTGCCGGTATTGGATGGAGCGGTAAGAACTGCGCTATTATTACGCCGGAATTTGGTTCGTATGTATACTTAGGCGAAATGATTACGAATATTCCATTCCCTCCTGATCGGCCAATAGAAGATCAATGTGGAAGTTGTACGAAATGTATTGATATTTGTCCTACAGGTGCTTTAGTACAAGGCGGCCAGTTGGACTCGAAGAAATGTATTGCATTTTTAACACAGACAAAAGGATTTTTGCCTGAAGAATATCGCGATAAAATAGGAAATCGTATATATGGATGTGATACGTGTCAGACTGTTTGTCCGAAAAATAAAGGAATGGATTTTCATAACCATCCTGAAATGGAGCCTGATCCTGAATTAGTTAAACCATTATTAACACCACTTTTAACAATTAGTAATCGTGATTTTAAAGGAAAATATGGGATTATGTCTGGTTCATGGAGAGGTAAAAAGCCATTGCAACGAAATGCTATTTTAGCACTTGCACATTTTAAAGAAACAGCAGCAATTCCTGATTTAATCGGTGTTATGAAAGATGATCCAAGACCAGTACTTCGGGGAACAGCAGCATGGGCACTTGGGAAAATTGGTGGAGATGGAGTAGGAGAAGCGATTGAAAAGGCGATGGAACGTGAGAAAGATGAAGAGGTTCTTCATGAAATGAATCGTGGACTTGAATTGTTAGCACAGAAAAAAGAGTAGATAATATCTCCCTTTTTCATATTGTAATATGGGAGGGAGACTGAATGGTTGTAAAAGTGAGTATTGAAAAGCAAGTGCAACAGTTTTTAGCATATATAACAGAGAAACGAACAGATGTAGATGGTATTGCAGTAGATTTGTTACAAATGGTACAGAGAAAGAAACAATTGTTTCAAAAGCGTAGTGCAGATATAGTGAAAGCAACTGCAGATATTTCTTTCATTAGACAATTAAATAGTAATGAGCATCAAGAAATTGATTATCAAATACACTTGAAATATTTAATTAAGCATAAAGAATTATTTTATATCGAAGAGGAACAATTAAAACGACGAGTTTGTTTAAAAAATAGTTGTATAATAGATGATTATGCTCTTGAAGTGTCAGAAGAAATAGGAGTAGGTGAAACGTTAGAACGGGAAGTCACGAAAGAAAAATACGGTTCATATCAATATAATCGTTTAGAGGCAGTGAAATATGCAGAGCGTTGGTGGGATGATCGCAATTCTGCATACCGTAATTTTCCTGATAATTGTACAAATTTTATTTCACAATGTCTGCACACTGGAGAAGTACCAATGAATGGACATCCTAATATTCGTAAAGGGTGGTGGCAAAGGGGAAACCAGTGGAGTTGGAGCTGGGCTGTAGCACACTCTTTTTATTGGTATTTGTCAGGTGCTACAGCTGGTCTTCGAGCAGAAGCAGTAGAAAAGCCAGAAGACCTTATTCTTGGCGATGTAATTGCGTATGATTTTGAGGATGATGGTAGGTGGAATCATACGACAATTGTAGTAGCAAAAGACGCAGATGGTATGCCGCTTGTAAATGCACATTCAGCGAATAGCCGCAGGCGTTATTGGAACTATGAAGACTCTAGTAAATATACACCACAAATGAAATATAAATTCTTTCATATTATTAATGGGTAGAGATTTTTCGTTCAAGTGGTATAATACGTAGTAGATAAAAAATAGAGGTGAATATCGCGTGGGAGTACATGTTGTTTTATATCAACCAGAAATTCCAGCAAATACAGGAAATATTGCACGTACTTGTGCAGCAACTGGAACAGAGTTACATTTGATTAGACCGCTTGGATTTTCAACGGATGACAAAATGTTAAAGCGTGCAGGACTAGATTATTGGCAGCACGTAAAAGTTACGTATTATGATTCAATCGAAGAATTTTATGAGAAAAATAAAGATGGTGAATTCTTCTATTTAACAAAGTATGGCGAGAAAGCTCATACAGCATTTAATTATAGCAAACGTGAGAAGGATTACTATTTCGTATTTGGAAGAGAAACAAATGGATTACCAGCTAATGTAATTGAAGAAAACTTCGATCATTGTTTACGTATTCCAATGACGGATAAAGTACGTTCATTAAATTTATCTAATACAGCAGCAATTTTAATTTATGAAGCGTTCCGTCAACAAAATTATCCAGGATTAGATTTAGAAATCGTTTATTAAAAGTCGCCATTTGGCGACTTTTTTATTTTTTTTAAAAATATGTAATCATACATTTTAAAAAAGGTACATATTCATATAGAATGAGATATATGAATAAAAATAGATAAGACGGGTTGAGATAAATATGAAAGAACAATATAATAATCAAAATACCTTTTTAAGTATGATAGATATGGATTTAGTAAGACAGGGACTGCTACATGCTATTCAAGATTTAGCGTTTATTGTGAAAGTTATTGATGATGAAACTTTTAAATATATTTATGTGAATAAAATAGGAATGGATCACGCCAGGCTAGGGAAAGAATGTTATGGAAAAACTTTTGCAGAAGTATTACCAGAAGATACGGCAAGGTTATTACAAGGACAATATGCAAAAGTAATGAGAGAAGCGAGAGCAATTACATTTTGTGATGTAATTAGTTTGCCAACTGGTGATATACATTATGAATCTTCACTTAATCCAGTATGCGATGTAAATGGAACATGTCAGTTTATTATTTGTATTACTAGAGATATTACAGCACAGGTTAAGAAAAAAGTGGAAATAGAAGAAAAACAAATGTTATTTAAGTCATTACTAGAATATAATAATGATTCCATTGTATCTGTAGATTCTATTGGAAGAATTATATATGCAAATCCAGCAACTTATGAAATTTTTGGGTATCGATATGAAGAGTTAAAGGACAAACTTATTTTTCAGTTTATAAATAAAGAGTATGAAAAAACTTTTCAAATTATATTTAAGAATGCTTTACAGGGAAAAGCAAAACAAATTGTTGCAAAGAAATATGTTCATAAAGAAGGATATGAACTTTATATTTCTGCGAGGACTATCCCCATTATTGTGAATAGTGAAATCGTCGGGGTGTACATTGTTACGAGGGATGTTACGAGGCAAGTATTAAATGAGATGAAAACAGAGTATTTGGCTTACTTCGATCAGTTAACGGGGTTAATGAATAGAATATCATGTACAAATAAACTAAATGAATTTTTAGATGATAATAAAGAATTTGCATTGGTTTTTATAGATTTGGATGAATTTCACCTTATTAATGATATATTTGGTCATAAAGAAGGGGATCAAGTATTAAAAAAAGTTACTGAATGCCTACGGGAACTAAAAATAGAAGATATGCATTTATTTAGAGAACATGATGATCAATTTGTTATGTTAATAGAAAATATAACGAAAGAATGCGTAGAGGAAGTTGCACAAACAATATTTAAAAAAATTAGTGAGCATTTTGTAATAGAAGAAGAGGATGTTTATTTGAGTGCATCAATTGGGATTATAATGGCCCCAGAAGATGGAATGGATGAAAAAATGCTTTTCCAAAGAGTCGACGCAGCTTTGGAAAAAGCAAAGGAAAAAGGAAAAGGATATTATCATTTTTATTGTAGTGGATTAGATTGTGAACGTGAACAAAGGTTTATAATGGAGAATCAGTTACATCGTGCTATAGAGAAAAATGAATTTTTCCTATATTATCAACCTCAAATTAATATTGAAACGGGAAAGATAGCCAGTATGGAAGCCCTAATAAGATGGGAGAATAAGGAGCTAGGTTTTGTCTCGCCAAATCAATTTATCCCACTTGCTGAAAGAACAGGATTTATTATTAAACTTGATGAATGGGTAGTACATCAAGTTTGTGAGCAAATACGTGAATGGTTAAATAAAGGATATGAAGTTGTACCAATTGCAGTCAATATTTCAGCTAGACATTTTCGTTCTATTACATTAATAGAGATGATTACACGCGCTTTAAATAAGTACGATGTCCCTCCTCATTTATTAGCAATAGAAGTTACAGAAGGGGCTCTTATACATAAAGATTTATCGAAAAGAGTGTTGTTGCAGTTAAAAGAACAAAATTTAAAGATTCATTTAGATGACTTTGGAACGGGATATTCATCTTTAAGTTATTTAAAAACATATCCGATTGATACGTTAAAAATTGATCGTTCTTTTATGGAAGGTATATATAAAGATGAAAGAGATACGAATATTACGGCTGCAATTATTCATTTAGCACATACTCTAGGGTTAAATGTAATTGCAGAAGGAGTAGAAAAGGCGGAACAAATACAGTTTTTAAAGGAAAAGAATGTAAAAATCGTACAAGGTTATTTTTATAATCGCCCTTTATCGATATACGATGTGGAAAATATTTATTTTAAATAGTGTATAAAAAACAAGAAAAAAAGTGATGTGCTGAAAAGCACATCACTTTTTTTGTGTACCTGGTTTATCGTTATAACCAGATGTGAAAATAGCTGTAAGAAATGTGAGTGATACACCTAAAATTAATAATAACTTCATACTAATTTCCTCCTTACTTTTTCGGTTTACGAATCCTATTTGTGAATCGAAATGTATGTAAGGTTCCTAGAAGAAAAGAATTTATTTACAATGAATAGCAGCGTGAAAACTTTAATACCTTTATTATACAGAATTTTCTTTGAATTTTGGAGAGAATTTTATAGCGCTATTATATATTTCGTTTTGATTTAAAGAATGTTTAAGGACATCCTAGCATACCTTTTATAATAATCCGATTGAACAAGGAGATGGGGGAGGAGCTATAATGGATATTCTAAAGAAAATTGAACAATATCGGGAAGCAGAAGAACGTTTACAATGGGAAGGTACGTTTGCGGAGTATTTGGAGCTTGTGAAAGAAAGACCATGGGTGGCTCAAACAGCACACTCTCGCATTTACAATATGATAAAAGATGCTGGAATTGAAGAAGTTGATGGTAGAAGAAAATATAACTTCTTTAGTAATCAGCTATTTGGATTAGAGGATGCTTTAGAACGCCTTGTGGAAGAATATTTTCATCCATCTGCAAAACGATTAGATGTTAGGAAACGTATTTTGTTATTAATGGGGCCTGTTAGTGGTGGGAAATCAACATTAGTTACGATGTTGAAACGAGGATTAGAAACATATTCACGAACAGATCGTGGAGCAATTTTTGCAATAAAAGGCTGCCCAATGCATGAAGATCCACTTCATTTAATTCCGCAGCATTTACGGAATGATTTCTTTGATGAGTATGGAGTAAGAATTGAAGGGAATTTATCACCATTAAATGTTATGCGTCTAGAGCAAGAATACGGGTCAAGAATTGAGGATGTAGTTGTAGAGCGTATTTTCTTCTCTGAAGATCGCCGTACAGGAATTGGTACATTTAGTCCTTCTGATCCAAAATCACAAGATATTGCCGATTTAACAGGTAGTCTAGACTTTTCTACAATTGCAGAATACGGTTCGGAATCAGATCCTCGTGCATATCGATTTGATGGAGAATTAAATAAGGCGAACCGCGGCATGATGGAATTCCAAGAGATGTTAAAATGTGATGAGAAATTTTTATGGCATTTACTATCGCTTACACAAGAAGGGAATTTTAAAGCAGGAAGATTTGCGCTTATTTCAGCGGATGAATTAATTGTAGCGCATACAAATGAAACAGAGTATCGTTCCTTCATAGCAAATAAGAAAAATGAAGCATTGCATTCACGAATTATTGTAATGCCGGTTCCATATAATTTACGGGTTAGTGAAGAAGAACATATTTATGAAAAAATGATTCGTGAAAGTGATGTGTCCAATGTTCATATTGCACCGCATACACTTCGCGTTGCAGCAATGTTCACTATTTTAACTCGTTTAAAAGACCCGAAGCGTCCAGATATTGATTTAATTAAAAAGATGCGTTTATATGATGGAGAAACGGTAGAAGGATATAATACGATTGATGTAGAGGAGCTGCAACGCGAATATCAAGATGAAGGTATGAAGGGGATTGACCCTCGTTATGTCATTAACCGAATTTCTTCTACAATTATTCGAAAAGAGGTACCATCTATTAATGCACTAGATGTACTGAGATCGTTAAAAGACGGATTAGATCAGCACCCGTCAATTAGTAGTGAAGACCGAGAGCGCTATATGAATTTCATCTCATTAGCGAGAAAAGAATACGATGAAATTGCTAAGAAAGAAGTACAAAAAGCGTTTGTTTATTCATACGAAGAATCAGCTAAGACACTTATGGATAATTACTTAGATAACGTCGAAGCGTACTGCAATAAGTCAAAATTACGTGATCCGTTAACGGGCGAAGAAATGAGCCCAGATGAAAAACTTATGCGTTCGATTGAAGAGCAAATTGGAATTTCAGAAAATGCTAAAAAGGCATTCCGTGAAGAAATTTTAATTCGCATTTCTGCCTATGCACGTAAAGGGAAACGCTTTGATTATAATTCACACGAACGTCTTCGTGAAGCGATTCAGAAAAAACTATTTGCTGATTTAAAAGATATAGTGAAAATTACAACATCAACGAAAACACCAGACGAAAATCAGCTTAAGAAAATCAATGATGTTGTTGCACGCTTAATTGATGAGCATGGCTATAATTCTTCATCTGCGAATGAATTGTTACGATATGTAGGTAGTTTGTTAAATCGATAGTTTGATAACAAAACGCTGTCTCTTATTCTTGGGACGGCGTTTTGTTATCTATTGATATTTGTGAAAAATGTCATAACTTGTCCGAATATAATAAATTAAGATGCGATTTTATGAATTTCTTGTCAATTATTTTTACAATATGCATATGATAGAGTAACCAACCATTCATACAAAAAAGCCAACACAATACAATATGTTGCAAAACGAAAATGTGTGCAACAATGCATTGTGTTTCTTTCTTATCAACGGCTGAATGTTTCTTTATATTATGTGAGTGGCAAAATTTTGTTTAAGATGCTCGGAGTATTGTATGAAAAACGCTATATATGTTTATGGGATGATTTTCGATGAACAGTTATTTTTCAAATATTCTAGTTACGCACACTAGAAAACAAAATTATAGATTGCTGTTCATAAGAGAAAACAAATACAGTAAGGAGGGAAAGGCATGGGCGAAGAAAATCAACCAAACTATACAATTTCACAGGAAAACTGGTCCCTCCATCGCAAAGGATATGACGACCAACAACGCCATCAAGAAAAAGTACAAGAGGCAATTAAAAATAATTTACCAGATCTTGTAACAGAAGAAAATATTGTTATGTCTAATGGTAGGGATGTTGTGAAAATACCGATTCGTTCTTTAGATGAATATAAGATTAGATACAATTATGATAAAAATAAACATGTTGGGCAAGGGAACGGTGACAGCAAAGTTGGTGATGTCGTTGCGAGAGATGGATCAGGTGGTCAAAAGCAGAAAGGACCAGGAAAAGGGCAAGGGGCAGGAGATGCAGCTGGAGAAGATTATTATGAAGCGGAAGTCTCAATTTTAGAATTGGAGCAAGCGTTTTTCAAAGAGTTAGAGTTGCCTAATTTAAAGAGAAAAGAACTGGATGAAAACCGGATTGAACACATTGAATTTAATGATATTAGAAAAACAGGATTATGGGGAAATATCGATAAGAAACGAACGATGATATCTGCATATAAACGAAATGCAATGCGTGGTAAAGCATCTTTCCATCCAATTCACCAAGAAGATTTAAAGTTCCGTACTTGGAATGAAGTGTTAAAGCCAGATTCAAAAGCTGTTGTATTAGCGATGATGGATACGAGTGGATCGATGGGAATATGGGAGAAGTATATGGCACGTAGCTTCTTTTTCTGGATGACAAGATTTTTACGCACAAAGTATGAAACCGTAGACATTGAGTTTATTGCTCACCATACGGAAGCGAAGGTCGTTACAGAAGAAGAGTTTTTCTCAAAAGGAGAAAGTGGCGGAACGATCTGTTCTTCCGTATACAAAAAAGCACTTGAGTTAATCGATAATAAATATTCACCAGACCGTTATAATATTTATCCATTCCATTTTTCAGACGGTGATAATTTAACTTCGGATAATGCTAGATGCGTAAAGCTTGTGGAAGAGTTGATGAAGAAGTGTAATATGTTTGGCTATGGGGAAGTGAATCAGTATAAACGTCCATCATCTACCCTCTTTTCTGTTTATAAAAACATTGAAGAGGAGAAGTTTAGGTATTATATATTGAAAAATAAGGAGGATGTGTTTAAATGCCTTAAAAAGTTCTTTAAGAAATAAATTCGAACATTAAAATATTAAGATTTAAGATATCCTAGGGTTAGAAATATATCAATGAATACACTGTGAATTTTTGAAGGAGAAATAAAAATTTATCGTTTGGGGAAGTTCATCTCATTTTTTTCGTTTAGGGGAACAAAATAAAATTTCTCTCAAATGAAAAGATAGGCTATTCTTTCTGTATATTTCTACAAAAAGAATAGCTCTTTTTTTTGTAAATTAAAAAGTTATTTTAGCATCTTTTTTACAAGCAAAATAAAAATTAACAGACTAATAAACCCAGATACAGCACAAACAATAAATATCATTTGATATCCCATGAGCTGTGAAACGAACCCTAAAAGAATAGCGCCTAAACCAATTCCTAAATCAAAAGCAGTAAAGAATGTAGCGTTCGCTACACCTCTTTTCTCTGGTGAAGCTAATCGTAAAGTTACTATTTGAAGAGCGGGTTGTACTGATCCGAATCCAATTCCATATAAAATAGCTGTAATAACTAGTCCAACAATCCCATTTGTCATTGCTAGGACTAATAGTGCGACTATCAGTATAAAAAGTGCAGGAACAATGATGATCCCTTCTCCATGTTTATCTGATATCTTCCCTGCAAGTGGTCTAATTACTGTAAGCGTGACAGCATACACTAAGAAAAAAGTACCAGCATTAACTTGAATGTTTGCCGCAAATAGTGGTAAAAATGTTGTAATGCCACCAAAAGTAAAGGATAGGAAAAATGTAACAATAGCGACTGGTAATACAGTTTTTTCAAAAAATGATATTGGCTTTTTTGATGTATGCTGAACTGCTGGGATTTTTGTACCAAATGCAAGTATGAATGCCATAATTGCTAAGGCTGTACATAGAAGGAATAAATAATGAAATGATAATGATTTTACTATCCAAAGACCTAATATTGGTCCTAAAGCCATACCTAAAGTCATGGCAAGTCCATACCATCCCATTCCTTCTCCACGACGAGATTGTGGAATCACATCAGTCACAGCTGTACCAATCGAAGTTGTAGCAATTGCCCAGCTGATTCCATGGAGGATACGTAATACCACTAAAAATATAACTCCTGTTACCCAATCGTAAAAATACATTGTAATTGCAAAAAATAATAGTCCGCTTATTATAAATACTCGTCGACCATATCGATCCATTAATCCTCCAACAATAGGACGTAAAATGACTGCCGATATTGTAAACACTCCTATAATAAATCCAACTTGAGATTCACTTCCACCTAATTGTTTAATAAAAATAGGTAGTGTTGGCATGAGTAAATAAAAACCACTAAATAGTAATAATGCTGTAATTGTCAACATTATATAGTTCTTTGTCCATAATCGTTCCATTATAATGTAATCCTTCTTTCATTTGAATAATTTGAGCGTAGAAAGCTCGCATCAATTGTATTCTTGCCACTCAAAAATAAAGGGATAAGTAAATAAAAAAAGCAGTACCACCGCTATAAAAGTGTTGGTACTGCCATATAGAGTGACAAGTGTTTTGTTAATTAGAACGTACTTGCTACTTTAATCGCTTTTTCAAGCCCTGCAGCAATAATTTCTTCTGCTTTATCTGGGAATTGGTTGTGACCTTCAATTACTATTTTTTCTATATCTTTTGCACCGAAGAAGCTCATCATACTTGCTACATATTTAACAGCCATTTCCATTTCAGCTTTTGGTCCTTTAGAATATACACCGCCACTTGCGTTTAATAATGCAATTTTCTTATTTCCAATAAGACCTACTGGACCTTCTGGCGTATACTTAAATGTTTTGCCCGCGCGGTTTAAGTAATCAATATATGTGTGTAGTACGGCTGGGATTGTTAAATTCCATAACGGGAAACCAAATACAACTTTATCAGCTGCAAGGAATTGATCTAAATATTTATCAGCAACAGCTACTGCCTTTGCTTCTTCTGCTGTTAAATCAAATCCTCTACCAGACTTAAATGTACCGTTAATCATATCTACTCCTACATATGGCAATTCCTCATTGTATAAATCAAGCTCTACCACTGTATCATTTGGATGTGATTCTTTATAACTTGCTAAAAAAGCATAATATAATTTCACACTAACTGCTTGATCTGCTGGACGATTGTTTGCTTTTACAAATAAAACTGTTGTCATGTTTTTTTCCTCCTGTTATTCACTCTTACGTTGTTATTATTTACTCAATAAAAAGGGGGGATCCCATTTCTTTTATAACAAAAGTAATGTAGTCAACTTAATTGACCACATTATGCATATTACAATAGAATTCTGATAAAGTCAACTTAATTGACTTTAATTTTGTTGATCTATATTTTTCCACTAATCCAATCTATCATCAACAATCTCTATCTACAGTACATTGCAGTCCATCTAACGCATTCTCATTACCCTTTTCTAGTTCTTGATCAATCGCCTTTGCTAATTTTTCTTTGCTAGTAAATCCTTGAATGACCTCATCACCAATCATGAATGTTGGAACAGCCATAATTTGTACTTCTTGATGGGCATGTTTTATAGCTTTTTGATGCATTTCTCGGTACTTTCGTGATACTAATGCTTCTTTAAATGCATCCTGATAAAGTCCCACTTCCTCCGCCAATTTTGTTAACACTTCGATGTCTTCAATATTTTGTTCCTCTTGGAAATGTGCAATAAACACTCTATGGTGAAACTCATTTCCTTTTCCATGTTCTTTTGCAAATTGATAACCTTCAAACGCAAGGTGCGTATACGAACGAAAATGTGGTAACTTTATTTCTAATCCTAATTTTTTAGCAGTAGGATAAATAAATGAATTCCAAGCTTCCATTACACGAGGTTGTGTCCGTGGATCAACTTTCGGAGATGGACTAGGACGCAATTCAAATGGCATCCATTCTACTTCTACATCTTTTTCCTTTACAACCTCATCCAAAGGACCTGTTGCTAAAAAACAAAATGCGCATACAAAATCAGAATAAACTTTAATTTTTACAGTCATATATACGTTTCCTCACTTTTCTTTTTATCGCACCACTTGTAACTATATAAGTTATAAGTGGCGTAAAAAAATATACACTCTATACGAAGCATTTATTTTATTTACTAATAATGTAACGAGTTGTTCCATTGCCATATTCTCTAATACTTGATCCATCGCTTCTTGTGTATGGGCTAAAATAACCCTAAAATAATTTGTATATTTGCTCCCGTAGGATAAGTGAAATTTAGTTTTTTATGGGAATAAAACAACTTTTCCTGCTCTTTTATTAACTGAACCATCTAGTGTTGTGACTTTTTCTGTTGTTATACCCGTATTTGCATATGAGAAAATTTCTTTTTTATAAAAATCTACGTTATGTTTCACGTACGATAAAAGGAATCGAAACCGTTCATGCCCTGTATAAACAAAGGCGAAGTCTTCAAATAGACTTCGCCTTTTCGGCGTATCATAATTTACAGAAATTACTAATAGCCACATAATATTTCCTCATATATTCAGGCTCTTGTTTATCTTTTAAGAAACTTTGCATCTTCACTAAAAGGGAAAAGATATTGTCTTTACAATATCTTTTTAAAACTATACTCCATGTCTCCACCTAGAGCTTCAGCTGTATCACCAGTTTCTCTGAAATCATGTGTATGAATTTGTTCAAACGGACCAAAATCTGTTTGTTTATAAAATTCATAGCAAGGGAATCCGTCATGTGCACCTTGAATCTCAACAGTACCATCTTTTTTGACATGCACAGTTAAAAGATAGTCAACAGCAGGTGCATTTATATTTAATGGATTGCTAGCACTTGCACTCATTTGAAACTTGACGTCATCAGAAGCCCATTCAATATCAGTGCATACAATACGTTCTGTACTAGCTTTTCCTGATTTCTTATTAACAGAACCATCTGGAGTTGTGACTCTTTCTGTTGTTATACCCGTGTTCCCATATGTGAAAATTTCTTTTTTGTGAAAATCTACAACTACTTCTTGTTCAACTCTAGAACGCATAGCGTTTACAGCATAAGGGGTAAATTCACGTGCGTCACCTTCGAATTCGATTAAGTTTCCCGTTTGTTTATCTTCCTTAGGTCCAGTCCAACCTATTGCAGTCCAAGACGTTGGAATGAATACACTTGCTCTAATTTTAACGATATTAGTCATGAGAAACACCTCTGTAATTTTATTTTGGATAATACATAACCTTTAATCATTGAGCAAAACAGGTTGCAATTTCTTTCTCATAATCAATTGCTTTTCCTTTCATATTCGCTCTTTCTTGTCTAAATAGTAATACGCTTCTGATTCATATTTATATTTAAATTGTCTTTTTAAAACTGTATTCCATTTCTCCAGCTAGCGCCGCTGGAGTATCACCGGTTTTTCTGTAATCATGTGTATAGATTAATTCAAATCGACCAAAATCCGTTTGCTTATAAAATTCATAGCAAGGGAACCCATCATGAGAACCTTCAATATGCAAAGTTCCATTTCTGTTAACACGTATAGTTAATAAATAGTCAGCCGCAGGTGCTGCTGTATCTAAAGGGTTGCTGGCACTTGCTCTCATTTCAAAAGAAACTTCATCAGTGCCCCACACAACATTCGTACATACAATGTTGTCTGTACCTGTTTTTCCTTTTTTATGCTCAATAGAACCATCTGGATTTGTAATTTTTACAGTTGTAATACAAGCATCTGCAAATGTGAAAATTTCTTTTTTATAAAAATCAATAATCACTTCTTGCTCTAATCTTGATCGCATTGTGTTTACGGCATATGGTGTAAATTCACGTGCATCACCAGCATATTCTAAGATTCTTCCTGTTGCAGACTCCTTAATAGGCTTTAACCAAGCATAAGGAGCAAATACACTTCCTCTAATTTTAACGATATTAGCCATGAGAAACCTCCATAATGTATTAATTTTTGTTTCGGTGAATCCTATTCCTTTTATACTCCGAATATAGTCAATCGCGTTGACTATATTACTCATAGTACAATAGAATTCGAATGAGGTCAACTAAGTTGACTTTATTTAAGAAGATTTTATGTATGAATCATCAAATACTGAGTGAATTGGATCTTACATCACTTTTGCCATTATTCATTCTCACCTTTCTGTTTTTACTATGATAGATAATAAACCACATATAGAGGGATAATAAAATAACTAAGTTACAAATAGTAACTTAGTTATTTTATTATCCAAAGATTTTTTATTGTATTTACATTTTCCTTTCTAAAAAAACATCTATATAGGTTCTTATTCTCTAAATTATTTCTATTAATTTTTTGATGTAAGTAAAAAACAAAACCTTTATTTTATATGGTTTTAATTTGTGTTTATATAGAGGAAACTATTTATTTACTAGCCGATAAAAAATAATTAGAAGTAAAGGTAAGGGAAAATAAGGAAAAATAAAATTGTTGACTATTTAAAATACGTTGGTTACGATTAGTAACGTTGAGTGACACAAGTTACTATTAGTAACCTCGAGTAACGCAATCAAATAAGACACTTTACAAATACATTAAGGTTTTAAGAAAGAAGGTTTGAATCAAATGGATATTCTCTTAGCTATTCTTCCTGCACTATTTTAGGGAAGTATCGTCCTCTTCAATGTAAAGCTAGGTGGAGGGCCTTATAGTCAAACGATGGAAACAACGATTGGAGCACTGATCTTTTCAGTTGTTATCTATCTCGTTATTCATCCAGTATTGACTCCTTTGAATATTATTGTAGAAATCGTTTCTCGTTTATTTTGGTCGTTAGACAAAGTAATCAGTTAAAAACGATTGAGTATGTCGACGTACCAAATACAATGCCAATCTTGATATAGAAAGTTGTATGACAGCATAACAATTTTATGTAAAAAGGAACCTATTTAGAAAAAGGATAACTCATATTAAAGAAGCCATATGAATTTTTTATTACTACCCAATTATGGTTCTCTTATAAATAAAAAAAAGAATACAATACAAAGCATCTAGAAAGAAGGAATAATCACATGACTACATTTAATCTTTCCAATGACAGATCTATTCAAACAAATTTGAAAGGGAAAAATCTTCTTGCTCAACCTTTCTTAAATAAAGGATTAGCATTTACAAAACAAGAACGTAAAGATCTTGGCTTAGAAGGGATATTACCTCCAACAGTTTTAACGTTAGAAGAACAAGTTAAACGTGCTTATCGACAATTTAAAGAACAGCCTAATAACTTACGAAAAAATGTTTGGTTAAACGATTTATCTAATCGCAATACCGTATTATTCTATCGATTACTAACAGATCATCTTAGTGAAATGTTACCTATCATTTACACTCCGACTGTTGGACAAGCCATTCAAGAGTATAGTCATGAATATCATCGTCCAGACGGTGTTTATCTTTCTATTAATGATATGGATGGAATTGAAAAAGCATTTGCAAATAGTGGAGTTAAAGCAGAGGATATTGATTTAATTGTAGCTACAGATTCTGAAAGTATTTTGGGTATTGGAGATTGGGGAGCAAATGGAATTAATATTTCTGTTGGTAAATTGGCTGTTTACACGGCAGCTGCTGGTATCGATCCCAGTCGTGTGTTACCTGTTGTGTTAGATGTGGGGACAAACAACGAAGAGTTGTTACAAGATCCTCTTTATATTGGAAATCGACATGAACGTGTTCGAGGCGAAAAATACGACGAATTTATTGATGCATATGTTGAAAAAGCATTAGAAATGTTCCCAAATGCTTTATTACATTGGGAAGACTTCGGTAATGTCAATGCGCGCAACATTATTGAGAAATACGGAGATAAGATTTTAACATTTAATGATGACATTGAAGGTACTGGAGCTATTACATTAGCAGCTATCCTTTCTGCTGTTCAAGTTACTGACGTCCCATTACGAGAGCATCGAGTAGTGGTATTTGGACCAGGGGCCGCAGGGATTGGTAATGCTGATCAAATTCATAATGCGATGGTGTTTGATGGTCTTTCGACAGAAGAAGCATATAGTAGATTTTGGGCTGTTGATTACCGAGGACTTTTAACAGACGATATGGATGGTATTTTAAACTTCCAAAAACCTTACTTACAAAAATCGGAAGAAGTAAAAAATTGGGCGCGTGATGAATCCGGTAAAATAACTCTTCTGGAAGTAATTAAACAAGTAAAACCTACTATTCTGATTGGAACATCAGGTGTAACGGGAGCCTTCTCAGAAGAAATCGTAAAAGAAATGGTCAAACATGTGGAACGCCCAGTCATTATGCCAATGTCAAACCCAACGCCATTAGCAGAGGCAACTCCGCAAGATTTACTTACTTGGACAGATGGAAAAGCACTAATTGCAACAGGAAGTCCATTTGAGCCCGTTTCTTATAAAGGTACAGTATACGAAATTGGTCAATCTAACAATGCATTTGTATTCCCAGGTTTAGGACTTGGTTCGATTGTCGTAAAAGCTAAAGTGATTACAAGTGGTATGTTTACTGCTGTTGCAAATGCTGTGACTGATATGACTGATAGTCGTAAAACTGGTGCTTCATTACTTCCAAGTACAAAGGACTTGCGTGCTGTTTCTATAGCAGTAGCAATTAAAGTTGCAAAAGCAGCTATTCAAGACGGCGTGGCTCAACATGTTCCAGAAGATGTTGAACAAGCTGTAAAAGATGCCATGTGGCATCCAACTTATAAGCAAATCAAAGCTAGTGAAAATTCGGAGATAGCTATGTAAGTTTAAATGAATGCCTATCACCTTGATAGGCATCGGTATTTAATAGAAATTATTCACTTTGAAATTAAATCGTAATTTAGGATATATACGCTTAGATCAAAGTGAAGTATGGAGGATTTTAAAATGGATATTAGTCAAATCTTTATTATTTTAACACCTATTTTCTTTACCATCCTATTAGGATATTTAGCTGGATATTTTAAAAAATTTGATGCGACGACATCAAAAGGATTAAATACATTAGTAACTAAATTTGCATTACCAGCCCATCTATTTGTGGGGATTACAACAACCCCTAAGCAAACATTAATTGAAAAATGGCCATTTTTACTTGCCTTAGTTATTAGTATTGTAGGTTTTTATATTGTTTTCCTGTTAATTGCTAAATACGTATTTAAGTTTTCATTAACAAAAGCATCAATGTTTTCTTTAAACTCAGCCCAACCAACTTTTGCATTTATGGGAACTCCGGTTTTAGGAAGTTTGTTTGGAGCAAGTGTGGCTGCGCTTCCAATTGCCATTACAGGAATCGTTGTGAATGCCATGCTAGATCCATTAGCTACTATTATTGGTGCAGTGGGTCAACGTCAGAATGAAGAGACTGACGAGAAAGAAAGTCTTTTGAAAGTAACTGTTAAATCAATTTTACATGGTCTTTCAGAGCCGCTAGCCTGTGTTCCTTTAATTGGGGTTATTCTTGTGCTATTCGGGTTCCAGTCACCACATTTATTAGCGAAGAGTTTAGAGCAAATTGGTGGCATTACATCGGGTGCAGCGTTATTTGCAGTTGGGGTCACAATCGGAATTCGTAAAGTTCAATTTAGCCCAACTGCATTTGGGATTTCACTTCTTAAAGTAATCGTTCAACCACTTGTCATGCTTGGAATTGCGCTTGCAATAGGATTATCTTCAGATGACGTAACAAAGTTAGTTTTATTAGTAGCATTCCCAGGATCTGCAGTAGCTGCTATGATTTCAGTGAAATTTGACAGTCTAGCAGGTGAGACAGCTTCTTCTTTTGTTATTAGTGCGCTTATGTCTCTTGTCACCCTTCCCTTTTTGATTTCTTGGTTGATGTAAATATAGTTACTGTCAATCAATTGAGATTGTAAAGAATTGAACTGTACTCTATAAAATGGACAGTTTAATAAAAAGACTCTAAAAAATCAAGCACTAAAAAAGATGGTTTCGGTATTCTACCGGAGCCATCTTTTTAGTGTCCACTATAAGGGCTATAATTATAGTCCTAAAATAATCTGAGTAAACGACTGAAAATTATTTTAGTGGATTAAGTTGATGTACAAAATACTATAGAGCGAGATAATATTGTGGGATGAATTAGATACAAGGTAAGTGAAGAAAAGCCTAGGAGAGTTTTTAGATTGAAATATTTAAAAATATTTAGCAACTTCTTTAGCTCTAATAATAGCTTTTTCCTTAATTTCTTCAGCCTGTCCTGGAAATTTGTTATGTCCTTCGACAAATATTCCTTCAAAGAAAGAGGTTCCAAAGAATTCCATCATAACCTCTAAATACCGATGCCCCATCTCTCTATGTGCTTCTGGTCCTTCAGAATAAATATCGCCACGTGCTTGAATGTGCAATGCTTTTTTACCTGTTAATAATCCTACTGCTCCTTCTTTTGTATACTTAAATGTTTTTCCTGATACAGCCACGGCGTCAAGATATGTTTTTAAAATGGCTGGAATAGAGAAATTCCACATTGGAGTGACGAATACATACTTGTCAGCTAATACAAATTGTCCGCCTAATTCAGCTAGACGTCCTACTTTTGATATTTCAATAGGTGTTAATTCATGTAAAGGAATGCCAGATCTAAGTTTCTTCCACCCACTAAATACATCAGCATCAAGATATGGAATATCTGCTTTGTATAAATCAAGATGAACAACTTCATCATGGGGGTTTAATTCTTTATAGGATTTAATAAATTCTTTTCCAACTGTCAAACTGTATGATTCAGTATCGTCAAGTGGATGCGCTGTAATATAAAGAAGATTTGCCATTTGTTTCTTCCTGCCTTTCTAAGATGAGATCAGTTATTACTTTAGTATGAAACAGTGTAATTTTTTTAATATGAATTGTCTACTTATTGAATTGATTGACTATATTTTTTAGGAAATTGCACTTCATCTTTTCTTAATATGTGTTTGATTTATGTATTTGAGAGGGCCTTTTTAATTACTCTTTTATCCAACTTTCGGCCCATTGACTAATTGGTCCAAGAATTCTTCCTAATTCTGTTCCTTTTTTTGTTAGTAAATACTCTATTCGTACAGGGCGTTCCGCAATCACGTGTCGCACTACCATATCGTTATCCTCAAGCTCTTTCATTCTTTCTGTAAGCATACGTTTACTTAAATCTGGAATCATTGAATGAATTTCACTAAAACGTTTAGGACCACTCATTAGTACATAAATAATTAATCCTGTCCATCTTTTTCCTATTAATTCAAAGCTTTTTTCTATTTTAGGCCCTATGTCTCGTTGTTCATCCATTTCTCATACCTCCGTATAGATGATTTGTAATCTTTTATTCCCCGTGCATTTATTGTAATCACATAAATTATATCAAATAAATAAAATAATTCCTTTATTTTAGTAGGAAATTATAATTAATTGGATATTTAAAGTAACCTGTATATTTTTGTGATGAGGAAATTTTTTTGAAAAAATCGATATTTTCATCATGTTATTTCTTATTAATATGTAATTTTAATGAGCTTTTATGTGAGTAAATATTTCTTGACGTACAATTACCTTAAGGATATTGCGGTTACATAAAACAATCCAACTTACTAAAGGTTACCTTTTGTAATACAGCTGTTAAATTTTTGAATATTTGAGTTCTATTACTGTTTATAAAAGAAATTTTATTATATAAGACATAGAGAACGTTCTTTTAGTTTCTATAGTAGGTTAATTTCATGAATGTTATATTCATTTAAGTTGAAACGTATGTTCATTTCTATGAGTATCCGTTTTTTTTAGATTGATGGGAGTTTTTTTGTTTGTATATATGTGTACTTATTATGTTAAAAGTTTAGAATTGCAGAATGGAGAAAAGGCTAAAAGTTATGGAAGTAAAGGAAACAAACTTATTGAGAGTCTTATTATTTCCAGTTTAAAAATAATGCGTTGCTTTAAGTGGGCCATATTTCTTTTATAACAAAAACAACATAGTGAACTTGATTGATTATGTTGTTTGTAGTACAATGGAATCCGAATAAAGTCAACTAAATTGACTTTATTCGAGGAGGTTTTATGTATGAATCATCAAGTATTTAGTGAATTAGATCTTACATCACTTTTGTCATTATCCTTTAGTACATCGATTAATGAACTACATGACAGATTGAGTGAATTGGGATTCGGAGATATTAGACCTATACATGGTTTTATGTTTAAATACATCACTCCTAATGGAGCAACAGGTATAGAACTAGCTGAATATTTAGGAATTACAAAGCAAGCTGTAAGTAAAATGGTGGATTTTCTTGAAAAAAGTGGTTATGTAATGCGTAAAACTCATCCCACTGATAAGAGAGGGAAAATTATTGTTTTGACTGAACGAGGTTGGTTAGTAGTGCAAGCAAAAGAGAAGATACTAACTGAGATTGAGCAACGTTGGATTGAAAACATAGGTGCTGAACGAATGCAAATGCTCAAGGAAGATTTAACAAAATTAGTTTATGAAGCAAATGAAGGTAATTTACCATTGAAGTTTAGACCTGTCTGGTAAATATAGAGTGCCTCAAAATCTTAACTTGATGCATGCCCATCAAGTTAAGATCTTATAATACCCCTATAACAAAAATTTTGTGCATTTTGCTTGTTTTTATTGTTTTGGGGTAACTCGTTCTTTTTAGCCTAATGGCAATGGGGCAGGATTCCAAAATGAAAATTTGATCTCTCCACAGTTGTCTATGAAAATTCAATTCATTTTTTGCTTGGAGAAACAATGATGAATAGGTAATGAAAACGAAATCAATATAAATAGAGAAAAGAAGATACCTGTACGTAGTAGGTATCTTCTTTCTTCATTAATGGGTATTTTTAGTGGATGCTGTTATATAGAGCTGAGTTTTATGCTTATATTTTAGTATGTAATTCCACGACAAATTCATCTTTTCTTTGCCACCTTTTTTTTCTTAAATATGTGACCTTTTCAAGCACTGACTTAAGTAGGCGATTTTTCTTTTCTATATCTTCGGTCGCATAGTATGCTTCTAATACATTTTTAATTTTGGGAACAAACTCATGTATATGTTTTTCTTTTTCTAATACATGCTTAATTTCGTGCTCAAGTTGCTTAATTTCTTCTTGTATAGTTTTTAAACGTATTACAATGGATTTCTGTCGTTCTAAAAAAGTTTCAATATCGTATACACCTTTCTCTAACAAATCATGGAGGGTATTTTTTTGTTTTTGCAAATCATTAATTTGATGTTCTTTCTTTTCTAAAGCTTTTTTTTGCATATTAATGTTATTCGTTGTTTTCTTTTTTTGTACCATGTTCTCTTGTATCTCAAAGCTTTCAATAATTTGTTTTAATCCGTCAAGTATACGCTGTTCAACAAGTGCTAAGGAAGCTCCTTTTTGAATTCCTTTACAAGACGGTTGTACACAGCGAACTTGGGGGTTAGGGCGATCTTTTCGTGGCTGATAAAGCATGGAATGACCACATAATTCGCATAACAAGATTCCTGCCAATGGATTGGAAAGTTTTTTTGTTTTGATTGTTGGAGGTCTCCAACGTTTGCTATGAGCCATATTGGCTTTTTGAAATAACTCTTCTGATACAAGTGGAGTATGAGCATGATCGTGTCGTTGCCATCTTTCCTTCGGTACTTTTTTACGAATGTACTTCCCATTTTGTTTGGTATAACGTATTTTCCCCCAAATAATGTGACCAAGATATACTTCGTTTTTTATAATGGAGGAGATAGTTGAAGGATTCCAATATTCACCTTCAGGAGGAGAAATACCCAACCTATCTAATTCTTGGGCAATTGCCTGTCTTCCCATTCCATTCGCCATTAATTCGAAAATTTTTGGTATCACCCAACTCTTTTCAGAATCAGGATAAAGTTTTAAATTATTATCTCGTAAGTATCCAAAAGCTGGCACGCGAGAGATAGATTTTCCTTCTTTTGCAGAAACCCTTCTACCACGCTGCATACGTTTAACAATTGTTTTTAATTCTTCTCGGGCAATTAAAGATTTTATACTAAAGGTCAACTCTTGATTTTCATCATTGGGATCAATAATTTCTGTTGGAGTAATAATGAATGTCTCTGAATAGCGAAACACACGATAAATCGTTCCCTGATCTACCATATCCCCACGACCAAGACGGTCTAAATCCATTACTAACACAGCATTAGCGATGCCTGATTCTACTTCGCGAAGAAGTTTTTGCATCATAGGTCTTTCAGATATATATTCACCAGAAACAACTTCTTCAAAAATATCAATAATATTATGATGCTCTTTGTGAGCGAGTTCTAATAACTGAGTACGATGACGTTCAAGTGTATCATAATGTTGTCCGTGTTCCATCGCCTTTTTTTCTTCTTCAAGATCTTTTCGACTTTTACGTAAATAGATGAATACATCAAGTTCTTGTGGACGGTACATTAGTTTCACCTACCAGCTTGTCTATTATTATTGTTATAAATATGTATGGCTAGCTTGTCCTATGAAAATGATAGTTCGTCTTTTTTCCTGTCTTGCATACATATAATGCAAGGGGGGATATGATGAAAGAATTCCAATTTGGTAATACAAAAGTCATTATCCATTCACCACTTGCATCAATGGAAAAAGAAGAACAAAAAGAATGGTTCCAACAAGAGTGGGAAAAGAAAAATCCAATTTTAAGGTCTATAGTTGAAGCGGCAGTGAGTTGTCAGGAAGACGAAAAATAAAAAGAGCATCCTCTTTCTTTAAGAGGTATGCTCTTCTTTTTTTGATTAAATTATTCACTAACATAAATAATTGTTTTTTATTGTGAATAGTCTTTTTAGTTTTGTAAATAATAATCCTGATCATTGTTATCGGAGGTAGGTGATACCTGAGATAGATAAATACCTTTTTCTAAGGTTTCTAATAAGTAGTATCCAAATGCTTCATTCTGTTGCATCAAGCTATGTAAGAGAGTGCTTGCCCGAGCAATTCTATATTTTGTTTCATCTTGTATTAAGGAAAAGTTATCTATTGTAATGAGGTGAAGTTCATCTTGCAGTTTTTGTAGTAGTGAAAGTTGAATGGTATCTGTTTTTCCTGTCTCAAGATTACTTAAATAAGCTGGTGATACACCAAGCTGTTTTGCAAAGGTGTTTAGTCCAATGCCTTTTTGAGTACGTAGTGTACGAATGTGTTTACCAATTTCATTTATCATAAGAATAACCTCCACGGATTTATTGAAAGGAATACATAAAATGAATAGGCAAAAGAAAATTACAATTACATCAGTAAGTTATGTTCATGATCCAGAATCAGCTCAAAAATGGTTTGAAGCGTATATCAAGATTGTTGAAAAAGAATTAGTTAAAGCAATTAATAAGGACTAGCCGCTATTTTTGATACATACAGTGTAAATAGAACATCATGAGAGGAGGTCCTGAATTGAAGACCGTTGCATATTATAGAAGTTCAATTGATTCTCAGGAAAACTCAATCGGGATGCAACAAAATTCAGTTCTCACTTGCTCCATTGATATGGCATTGATTATCGATGAAGAATATATCGATGAAGCGGTATCAGCCCGAAAAGTCAGTTTAAAAAAGCGTCCAGCCCTACAAAAATTACTACAAGATATCAACAATAACGATGTCGGAACCTTATTCTTATTTAAGCGAGATCGACTAGCTCGAAATGTGATGGAGTATTATGAAATTTATCAAATACTAAGAAACAAGAAAATAAATGTTATTTTAACTGCACCGAATGAGCCACCAGTGTACTACACACCAATTGGTGAATATCTTGAATTAATTATGGCGGGTATGGCCCAACGTGAAGGCGAACAAATTATTGAACGTTTAAAGCAAACATTAAAGTCAAATTTCCAAAGTGGTAAAAACCCAGGACGTCTTCCGTATGGTTTTAAATGGAATAAAGAAACGAAAGAAATTGAATTGGTTGATGAACAAGTACAAATTGTTAAAAGGATTTATCAAGAACTTGTATCGGGAAAATATGAATCCTTGAAAGAACTTTGTAATGTATTAGGCTTGAAGGAAAACGGTAAGTCTTGGACTTCGGCTGATATAAGAAAAATTGCATTAAACCCGACATATATTGGATTGCGTACTATGAATATTTTTGGTGAAGATGTTACTAGTAAATATGAAAGACTTTCCATTATTGATAAGAATACATGGGAAAAAGCATGTAGTATTGTCACCGTTTTATCTCCCAAAAAGATTCATCAAGATTATGTATTCGAACAAGTGTTATTTCCATTGCAAGACTTACTAATTTGTTCGAAATGTAATGAATCATTACAAAAAATAAAGGCTAGAAGAAAAGAAAATTTAAAATATAAATGTTTAAACCATTCTTCAGTTTACGTTTTTAAGAGTACAATCGAACCATTAGTCTTTGAACGCTGCAAAGAATATTTTCATAGCCTACTCACTTCTCATTTCCAGGAATTATTTAATCGATATGAACAGAATGCTAAGAAGCAAGTAAAACAGAAAATACAAACCATTGAAGAAAAAATCCAGCTTATGAATGAAAAGTTAATTACAAAAGTAGATACGTGGTATCACGAAACTGATGCACCTTATAAGGAACAGAAAGAAATCGAAATTATGGCGCTGTATGATGAGCTGGCAAAATATAAAAAACAAAAAGAACAGGTAATACAGGAATTAAGTGATGTAAAGCAATTATGTGAAAAGGTAAGTAATTATCAATCCTCTATGTCGTTGTCCTATGACGAGATCAAGGAGAATCGAAAGTTAGGTTCCTTTTTTCGAGATTTAATACAGCAAGTCAAAACTGACGGGAAGGAATGCGAAATTGTTTTTAAACACCCATTCTTACGTACTCAAGAGGTGTTAACATCATGAAGCTCTCTTATATATTACAATCAAATATGAAAGCTGCTTTTTACGGGCGGCATTCTACTGATAAGCAGGACATGGATATGCAAATAAATTCTGTTATGGAAGTAGTTCGTAAATATAATTGCATTCATACTCATTCCTTTCTTGATAAGGCTGTTTCAGCTCGTAAAAATAAACTCACTAGTAGAAAAGAACTTGAAAACATGTTTGAAGCGGCGAAACGACAAGAATTTGATTTTGTGATTGTTTATAAAAGTGATCGTCTTGCCAGAGATCCTCTTGAACATCAAACTATTCGTATTGTCATGAAGACACTTGGTATTCCGATTATTATTAGTTCGACTGAAAGTGTGTACAGTACTGATAATGATTTGATTGTGCAACTTATGGAGGATGGTTTTACTAAATATGAAGTAGACACCATCATTGCAAGAACACGATCGGGACTAGAAAACAAAGCAAAACAAGGAAAATGGCTTGGTGGAAAACCACCATTTGGTTACACATATGATAAGAATAGTGGGCAATTTATTGAACACACCGAAGAGCTGTGCTATGTAAAAGAAATCTTCAATTTATATGTAAATGGTCATGGGTTTCAGTATATTGCTAATACACTCCCTAACGGTTCCCGCCGCGGAAAAGATTGGGGGAAAGAGAATGTAAAGGTGATTGTGCTTAATCCTTTTTATTGTGGTTTATTATCATGGCGCCGACAAACAGATGGAAAGCAAAATGCAAGGGATATTTGGATTGAAGCACCAAACCACTATGTGAAGCCAATCATTTCACGAGCGACATGGGAATCATGTTGGCGTATTTATTCAGAAAAACGTAATGGCAACATGGTTCCTAAACATTACAAAACAAGTTTTTTGCTACAAGGGTTGCTTTCTTGTGAAAAGTGCCAAGAATTAATGAAAACAAAGAATCAACAAACAGTAAGTTCTACAAATAAACAGTATGGAGGGAAAATTTATTCCTGTCCCAACTGTAAATTAAGAATAGATGCAGACCTCCTTCATGATAAAGTAGTGAATCAAACACTTACTGATGTGAAAATAAGCGGATTTCATAATGTATATCATGCGATAGAACAAAAAATTCAGTATGAGATACAAGAATTGAATAACAATATTCAAAAGCATCAGCGTCTTTTCGAAAGCTACACCATCAAACTTCACAATATTACAGAAGAACTTAAACAACGTATGAAAAATAACGATGATAAACGTTTTTTGAAGTCTTTAGCGATTTACCGTTTGGATGTACAGCGAAAACTAGATGGAATCGTACAACAAATAAACCACTTTAAACAGCAAATCACTCTCAAAGAAAAAGTTGAAAAAAGCAAAGCAACATGGTTACATACCTTGAACGAAGTATTTCAAGACGATGTGAAACTTCAAGAAATAAGCGATATGGATAAAAGACGCTTTTTATTACCTCTCATTCAATCTGTATCTATTAAAGAAAATAAAAAGCGTAATGAATATGATATTTCACTACAGTTACGAACAGATTTTTCAAAACGTGATGTGAAGAATCAAATCAGCTTAATTTTGTAAAACAGCTATCGAAATCGGTGGCTGTTTTTTATTTTTGATGACATCGGTATTTAGGTCGAAATGTAGATGGGGAATTTTCTTTTACTCGGTGGTTAGGGGGGAGTGGTATACCACTCTACCCTAATCACCGAGTTTGATACTCTTGAGAAAGAGCTTGTATCTTAAGGATAAAGGGTTTGTCTTTATTTATTATTATGGACAGTGATTTAGAGAAATAAACATACTCGGTGATTAGGGGATAAGTAACTATTTAAAACATTTGAGAGCTCGGTAATTGGGTAAATAAAAAATGCCTTATCATTCTCCCTGTAGGGAGGCATGAGGGGGTCACCATACATACCCATCAACTTAAAGAAAATAAAGGCCAAAAAAAAGAAAAAATGAGCCGAACTCTTATGAATAACTGTGAAAAGGTAAAATTTTTGTAATGGGAGGTTTCTGAAAATCTTAGCTTGATGGGCATGGGGTATCGCCAGCATTTTGGAAAAAACCCACGCTAAGAGCATGCAAGATTTTATACAGTTTTTTGGCTAATCTAATAACAAACGAGAATCCTAAAACTACGCCAGGATAGGAATGTGTAAAAAAATGCATAGATCCATAGAACGAAAAAAGGAGGATCCCTTGTGAGAGTAGGGATTCTCCTTTTCCTTGCTACCAATAATGGGACGTTATGTTAACCGGTTATGTATACGATATACAAGAAAAATTTCTTTACTACCGTATTATTCAGATGGTAAAATTTAGAAAAGAGAGGTGAGAGTTATTTCGAAAATAATTAATAAGGTTGTATTTAAAAGAGCTATTAACTTTTTCATATTAGGGGTAGCACTAACTGTTATTGCAACCATAATAACTTTTATAATCAATCCAGATCTAAAAGAAACACTGGAAGGGTTAGGAAATAGAATACCAGATCAAGTAAAGGAATTAACAGGTATAGAAAAGGCATGGAAATACATTGTTAATAATGGTTTTATCGTGCCTTTACAAATGTTTATATTAGCCTTGATTCCAATACAATTTTTATATGTTATACATATAATTTTAACTGCTTCACTTCTTGGGGTTTCTTTTGGAATTGCGTTACAAGTTGGTTTTAAAAAAGGTTTTGTGATGATAATTTCATCCATCCCTCATTACCTTGTTGAAGTTTTCGCTTTGTGTTTATTTGCGGCTATTCTTTTTGAATTAAATAAATTTATTAGAATCAAATTAAAAATTATGTTCAAAAAGGATAAAGAAAGAGTATCTCTTAGTAAAAAAATTTTAGAAGTAATAAAAATTTATGCTATTTTAACTTTACCTATAATTATCGTTGCTGCATTCTTAGAAACTTACATAACTAATATCATATTTGATTTATTTTAGGAACTTTATATGCTTGATGAAGATTGAGATTTACCTAAACATAATACAAACTGTGCTTATAACTTCCAATAACGAGAATTATGTAAATGAGCTGTCCATATGGACAGCTCATTTTATTTTTTGCTTAACGTGGTTTTTTTCCAAAATGCTGGCGGTACCCCATTAAGCACATAATCTATTTAGATTATGTGCTTTTTTGTCGAAATTAACAGAATGAATTTTCAGAAATATTATTAATTAATCACGAAAACGTGATAGAATAGACGTATAGGATATCACGTTTTCGTGATTGGAGAGGAGGGATATAATGCCTGATAAGAAAAGTTCTGTAGAAAAAAATTTTCAAACTCCCCACTTTCCAATGTTTTTACAGCAAGTGAAGCCGAACAGAAGTGGGGATTAGAAAAAGGTACCGTGAGATCGTCATGTGTACGTGGTAAATTAAAAAATTACGTAGAATTAGGATTAGTCAAGAAGTCAGGAAATACATGGCTTCTAACTAAAGAGGTTATGACTGAAGTTTACGGATTTCAAAAGAATTAAGGATCCATAAATCACAAGAAATACCCATTAAAAATAGACATGAAAAAGCCCCCACCACCGCCAAAGTAAGTAAGGGCTTTTCCAGATACATTACAAAAGAAAGGCTGATTCTAGATGGCAAATAGCTACCTAAAAACTCATAACAGCAAGAATATTTTATCACATTTAACTAAAAAAGAAAAAATGAAAATTGTTATAAAGGCCAATTTAAATAAGCGATATAACGTCACTTGTAAATGGTTTGGTATAGATAATTGTATTACCTCACAAATTTGGTTCTTCGGTACATTTGGAATATCTATTTTCATGGTTGTAGCTACATATATGATCTCTGGAATATGTTTTGGGTTTTAATTCTAATATCTTTCAACTTATATAATTAAGGAGGAATTATTTTATGAATAAAAAATCTGTAAATGTAAAAATTGGTGATTCTGTACAATTCCATTATCGTCATGATTCTTCAGTAACACTAATTGGTTCTGTAGTTAATGTATTAACTAATACCATTGTTGTGGCTGTCTCCGATTCTCCAAATAAGATCCCTGGACTAGAAGACCGGCAACTAGTAAAGCTTGGTCAGTTTAAAAAAATTCGAAAACAACATTTGCTCTTGGCGCAATAATCTTCCCTTATAACTAATTACTTTTAGGAGGATATAATATGAGGCCAAAACGCGGTGAATTTTTTCACTTTTCAAAAGATAACACTGTATACTTAGTTTTAGGTTACGCAAAAATGTTCGGTAATGAAGAACACGACTTTATTAACCTTAAAAGAATGAAAGACTCAACTACTATAACGCTTAGTGCCGATTTGTTTTTGCTCTATATACAAGCTGAAAAATTCGTAAAAGATAATGTACTAGTAACTAGTTAAATAAGATCACATTTAAACAAATCTTTCCCACCATATTCTCTTTTTCCAATAGTATGGTGGGAAAAACGTAAAGGGTGAGAGAAATGAAAGGGAAAGAGGGAACGAAAGGCTTTTTTGTGTTTAGTAAGAAACATGGGAGGACTTATGTTTACTTAGTACGTGCTACTTATAAAAATCAAAAGAAGAAAAATATTCCCTTGTTTTCATTCGGTCGATTAGAGGATGCTCTCAATAATATGTATGATTGGCGTGATAATTTTGATCTATTTCCTATACTTTTATCTGAGTTAGGATACTCCTGGGAAGATTTACATGAATGGATCTTAACTTTAGAGACTGGTTATAGCAAATACGGAAGAAAACTTTGCATAGCTAACGATTAGGAGGGGGTATGTATTATGGAGAACTATCTGAAAGAAAAACATCGAAGAGAAAAGTTAGAACAAATTTTCAACCGTACAATAAAAGGAGAAAGTTATTTCCAATGCGATTCTTTCAGGTGGAAAAATATCGTATTTAAACATTACAATAAAATTAAACGAAAAGAAATGAGTATAGAACAACTCGTTTCAATAATACAAAAAGAAGGAATACATTTTACACAACATCCTTCGTTAATAACATATCCGATAATTGATTTTATAAAGTATATAGCGAAAATCTGTAAAGAAACAATAGAAATTGAGTCCTGTTAATACAGGACTTTTCTTTATAAATCATTATTTAAATACACATGAGGGAGTTTTTGATAATGTCCGGAAGTATAAAGAAAAGGAACGGAAATTCAATTACACATGAACAGTTCCTAACTAAAATTTATAAATTAGTAGGGGAAGAATACAAGGTTTTAACTACTTATACTTCATCAAAAGAGAAAATTTTGATGAGGCATAATATTTGTGGACGTGAATTTTGGGTTAGAGCCAGTCATTTCACCTCTTCTGGTTCAAGATGTAAAGTATGTTCATTTAAGAATATGAATGCAAAAACACATGAACAATTCATAAAAGATATCTACTCTACGGTAGGTGAGGAATATACTGTCTTAGGAAATTATGAAAGGGCACATATTAAGGTTTTGATACGACATAACAATTGTGGACTTGAGTACTTAGTAGATCCAGCAAGTTTTCTATTTGGTTCTCGCTGTCCTGAATGTAACCGTAAGGTGATTGGAGATTTAAAAAGAAAATCCCATATTGAGTTCCTTAAAGAGTGCAAGCATTTAGTTGGCGAGGAATATACTTTGCTATCAGAATACATAGCAACAAATGTCCATGTACTGATGAGACATAATAATTGTGGAAATGAATTCACTGTCATGCCATCTAATTTTTTAAGAGGGAAAGGTTGTCCAAAATGCAAAGGTAAAAGAATTAGTATGGCTAAAACAAAAACACATGATGAATTTGTAGAAAGAGTATTCCAACTAGTAGGGAACGAATACAAAGTTATTGGCTCTTATGAAAAAGCAAGAAAGAAGATACTTATGCAACACACGATTTGTGGTCATACATATCAAGTAACTCCTTCACACTTTGTTACAGGAACTAGATGTCCCTATTGTAATGAAAGTAAGGGGGAACGTATCATTAAAGAATACCTTGAATCACAAAATATTTGTTTTAAAAGAGAATATACATTCCCAGATTGTAAAAATATTGATTTATTAAAATTTGATTTTGCTATCTTTGATAAAAATAACTCTTTAATTGCTTTAATTGAATTTGATGGTGAACAGCATTTTAAACCGGTTCCATACTTTGGTGGGAAAAAGAAGTATGAGGAGACGAAAAAAAGGGACAAGATAAAAAATGATTACTGTCAAAACAATGATTTTAAATTAATAAGGATACCATATTATGAAGAAGATATTTCTTCTTTTTTAGATTATCAAATACTTAATAATTTATTATAAATCTCAATAAGACAAAATAAAAATCCCCTTAAATCTCATACTCTAATGGGGGCACGGCAACGATTCGTTCTTTTTCGGGCCACTTGCAAAAAACTTTCAAAGTTATGATAAAACAATGAATTTAAGGTAATTAGATTTGAAATTTTCAAGAATACTTGCTTAAAATGTGTTCCGTAAACATATTTTAAGCAATATTTACAGGTGTTCTGTAAACTAATCTTGTTAAATTCATCTCAAAAAGTTAACGGAACTCTAATTCTGTTAACAAAAATATATATCAAGTAATATTTATATTAAAAGATAAAACATAGGAAGAAGTTAAAAATAGATACTTTTGAAATCGTTTTGTTTTTGTGAGTGTTAATTTTAAAGGTACATCCACATACCTTGCATTACAAGTTATTATGTGTTATTTTTATATCCATAACACTTGCATTGCAAGTTATTATTGTAATCATTTACCTTGTATTACAAGCTACTAGAAAATATGTATGAAAAGGGGGATGAAATGGCAGACTCAACGCAAATGTTAAAAGGTATTTTAGATGGATGTATTTTAGCCATTATTCAAGAAGGGGAAATATACGGTTACGAATTAACGGAGAAATTGCATAGCTATGGCTTTCATTCGTTTAGTGAAGGAACGATATATCCATTATTATTACGTATGCAAAAAGAAGGATTAGTTACGAGTGTATTAAGGGAATCTACGGCTGGTCCAAAACGAAAATACTACTTGTTATCAGAATTAGGTGAAAAAGAATTGGATAGTTTTAAAGAGCGTTGGAGCGATTTAAAACTATCTGTTGAAAATGTGATTAATAAAGGGGGAAAATAGCATGTTATCAACGAAGTCTGAACAATTTTTAGTCGAACTTAGAATGTATTTATTGCAACGAGGAAAAAAAGATGAAGATATAAATGGAATCGTGGAAGAATTAGAAGTTCATTTAATAGAAGCTGAAAACAAGGGGAAAAGTGTAGATACTATTATTGGCAAAAGCCGAAAACAACATATGAAGAATATTGGGAAAGAACTACCTGTAGATAAAGAAGGATTGTTCGTATTAATTCCTGCAGCAATTCTAGTTATTGTCGCTTATATGTGCTTTGCTCCAGCTATTAGAGGACAATTCAAAATTTCACAAAACATATTGTTATTTGGATCATTACCCTTATTTCTGACCCTTTCTGTATTTGCAATTACACTATTCAAAGGGATTCCTAAAGTATATCCATCTACAAAAAGTTCACTATTTCTTGTAATGTTAGCTAATTTTATTGCTATCGGAGTCTGGGTAGGATTCTATTTTTGGATGAATAAACAAATTGATACCGATTATTTTGTGGCAACTACACTACAAAATTATAGTATTGCGGCTGTTTGTATTCTGATTTTTATTATGTTTGCGTTGTATACAAAATCGTGGATTACGATTTTTGTAGCATTTTCAATGTGTATAGGCCCAATCTTAGAAAGGGTAATCCCAGGTGAAATAAATAAAGACCCACTGTATATTACAGTAACGATTATCGGTTGTGTTGTCATAGGTATTTGTTTAGGGATATATTTCTACAAAAAAAAGAAAAAATCATGAAACAAGCCATTAAACAGGATGAAGCTTGGGCGATATACAAAATCCTAATTTGGATTGTATTCATTTAAACGTCTATTATATATGTCTATTTTTCGATAAGTATTAGCATAAAGGAATACATTTTGGTTAATCTTCTTTCCAAATGTATTCCTTTTATTTATTGTAAAATGCGTGTTTAAGTGATATTTCGATTAAATTACAATCATGAGTGGCCCCAAAAACAAGGAATCGTTGCCGTGCCCCTAATGGGGATTTTCATTACTAACTGGAGTCCCACCCCATTGCCATCAACTTAAGAATTCAGAATTACCCTAAAACGAAAAAAATGAACTAAATTCTCATGGATACCTATGAAAAGATGAAATTTTCATTTCGGTATCACTTCAAAATGTTAGCTTGATGGGCATGGAGTGCTACCCCTAAAACAGAAGAGTAAATTCCCTGTTGCAGAATCCTTATTATAAGGATTCCTTTTTTTGCATATAAAATTTACAAATAAAAAAAGATAAGATCGGCGAATACGATCTTATCTTAAGCATAAGGGAAAAACAAGTGACACAAACCATCTTAATTTTTATGATATTATATTTTTTGTTAATTTTCGATATAAAACCCATATTTAACATCTATATCAATATTGAGAAATTTATTACAAAACTAGCTATAAATGATTCAAAATCCCAATGTAAACTTTTACCCATTAGCTTACATTCGTTTCACCTAAAATATTGACTCCATCCAAAATCGCATAATATCCTCGAAGTACAAAGTAAAAATGTACATTCAAAATGCTGTGTTGATGTGCAGGTTTTTTTCTTATTCAGCAATCGGGCCATTTTCTGGAATAAAGCGATTGCTTAAATCACAGAATTTTGAAATAATTGTTATTAAGTTAAATGGCAGGATTTTAGAATATGACCGAAACATATTGTATATAAAAAAATTAACATTAGTTTCTTAATTCTTTTTATTGGGAGGAAGAGTCGGATGGAAATAAAATGGATAGGTGTTAGCGTCCTCACCGGATTCTTTCTACTGGAGCTTGGTGCAATGGCTGCGTTCAGTTACTGGGGTTATCATATCAAGACAGGGGCAGCGGTCAAAATTATACTCGCGGTTGCCACGCCACTAGTCATAGCCACTCTATGGGGGATGTTTCTCTCCCCGAAGGCGTCGCTCCCCATCTTCTCCTTCCCCATACGAACTACGCTTAAGCTGGTTGTGTTCATTGTTGCTTCCGCAGCTTTGTACGCAAGTGGGCAAAGCGCGTTCGCAGTTACTTTTCTGACGGTGTCCCTTCTTATCGTGGCAGCAGTCTTCATCTTGAAGCTTCATAAAGTAAATATGTGAAGTGGATTAGTCTAAAACTGAACTTCAATAATCGGGCGCTTTAATTGAGCAAGGATCACAAAAATCATCAAACTTTTTTATAAAAGGATGATTCAATTGAATATAGAAAAAGCGTGTTTTGATCAATCTTTTTTCAAAGCACGCTTTTTCTATTTGCTCTTTTATCAAGGTTTATTAGGTTAATTTAATCAAACTTTATTCAAAAGCTACAACAAAGCATATAAATTTCGTATCTATCCAACGAAGGAACAAAAAATATTAATTGTTAAAACCATTGGGTGCAATCGCTTTGTATTCAATTTCTTATTGAGCGAATGGGGCAGTTTATTTAAAGAAGTAAATCAAATCGAATAGGCTACAAAAAAGAAAGCAAACTAAAATCGTGGGTGCTGATGACGAAAAAACACAACTCCGCTATCTGTATATAGTGTATTTATTATAGTTGGCATCCTTGAAGGAATAACTAAATCAAGCTACAAGGGTGGTGAAAAAATGGCTAAAAATAAGAATAATCAATTGAAGAACAATAAAAATGCTGTACCAAAAGCAGATGTAGAATTTGCGGGAGAAAATGGACTTGAAAAAATCGCATTAAGAGCCCAAAAAAAATCAAAATAAGTAAACAATAGGGGGCAGTAAATCTGTCCCTTTGTTCCTCAAAATTAACATAGTTCTTCAAAAAAATAAGCATCTTTTGTTAGCATAAAACCAATGTATTTCAAAACCTGGAAAGTCCCCTCAGAAGTTCTGAAAGTACTTTCCATTCACATAATTAGTGTTATCGTAAGTCAATGTTATTGTTAGTTTGGATTCGACTTTTGTATAGTTGACGAAATTTGATGAAAGAGATAATTCTCCAAGGTAAGATATATCCCAGTGCTACAGTCATAAATAGTGCTGCTTCTGTTTCTGGACCTAGCCATTTTAAATAATCACGAAGTAAAAAACGGATAATAAGTACGATGAGAAAGGTAATAATAAAGCTCTTGTTTCTTATAGCATAAATATGCTGATCGAATCGGAGTTCATAGTGAGTGGTCCAAATAAGTGGAATTGACAAAAGAAATCCAAAGATAGCTGCACAAATCCATTCCCAGCCAGCGGCATGTGCTTTTGGATTTAAGATGATGTGAATGCAGGGGAGTAACAAAAATAGTATGGGTAAGAGAATGCGGGTTCCGTTTCCTTTAATAGGGCGATACATTGCCAAAGTTCTACGCCATATGACTAACGCAGCAATTATGATCACAATAGAGTAAAACGAAGAAGAATCCATGATTTCACCTCGACACATAGAATATTTCAATTATATGGAAAGTACAGATGGTTGGATAGTGGTATTCATCCTGATTGGGGAAATATAACATTAATTTGTGATATCATATATAGGTATTTGCCATTACATACTATTGCAAGAGGTAAGCAAAGAGGCTTATCCCTTATGTATCAAGGATTACGCCTTTTTTTCTTTTGAAAGATTTATAGAAAAAAACATACTTGTTTTATTAAGTATGCAGTCTCAGAATTGTCCTTATTTCCCATATAAAAATCGCATATTTGCTAGTTAGTTTAATACTTTTTGTAATGGAACAGCTGCAATCTAAAATTATGATTTGAGTACATGCAATATATACAATACCCCTGGCATATAGCTAATAGCGTATAGCGCGCTTATAGCTAAACAACAAGTCCACTGCCAAAGTAGGGCTATTTTTTTCTGCCTTTTGTGGTAATATCGGTGTTGCCGTTTCACGCATTAGTTTATATTCAAGCTGTGCAGTGATAATAAAGCTGTTTAATTGTAAACGTAAAAGAGCGATATCCTAAAAACTACGATAGACGGTATAATAAAAGCAATATATATAGAAATACGTTTGCTTTCGAAAGGGAGTACATATATGAAAATAAAAAAGGGCAAAAAACACTTGGTTATGCTTTTGAACAAGCTACAAAGCATAGGAAATACCCGAAATTAATAAGGATAATTTATAGGAGGTACTTTAAAATGTTTATCGTAAATGTTGAAGGTGCTATAAGGAAAAATGATAAATGGCTTATTATTGAAAGAAGCAAAAAAGAGGAACATGCTGGTGGTTGGCTTTCTCTAGTGGGAGGTAAGGTAGATATAGAAGAGAATTCATCAGACATATTAGAGAGAACAGTAAAGCGAGAAATATTAGAAGAAGTCGGTGTGAGCGTAAAAGACAGGCTAAATTATGTACATAGTACGTCATTCGTAACCGATACAGGTGAAAATGTTGTGGATATTGTTTTTCTTTGCGAATATGAATCGGGGGAGGCATTTTCTAAAAGTCCCGATGAGGTTGAAGAGGTATTATGGTTAACTACTGATGAAATATTAAATCACCCCAATTCGCCAATTTATTTAAAAGAAAGCATTAATCATGCGGAAGCGTTGATTCGTATTCATTCTACATAACGCTTTAAATTTATAATAGAAGTAAAGTTGTTATACATAAATGGGGGAAACCTTGGAATTTATCTTGTTCAATTATCGGGCGCGATTGTGGAGTAGCATAAATAGGAAATGATCAAACTTCATTTTAAAGTAATAGTTGTTAAAATAAATTAGATAAAAACAAGCATCCCTGGCGTGGATGCTTGTTTTTAAATCTTATTTGTAATACAGATAATAGAAGAATACTTTCTAGACCATGGTGTTTATTTTGTGAAGTACAGGGTACATCCCTGCCAACTAAACCAATACAACCGCCATAGTACACTTATGTCAGCCTACAAAAACATTAAAGATGAGAATTTCAGATATTATATTTTAAAGCAAAAAGCAGATGTATTTCATGCAATGAAAAGCTTTTTTAAAGAAGAATCAGGAGAGAAAATGGCATAACCTCTTGTAAAAGGGGTTATTTTTTTGCGAAATATTTAAATTGTTAGTTGACAACGAAAATGAAAATCATTATCATTTATTCGAGAAATGATTACATTTCGATTCATATATTTTGGAGGAGATGTAAAGTTGAAAAGAAATAAAAGAAAACATATAAATGCGATGTTAGTGGCGGCAGCTTTAGCGCTACCGTTTGCTGTGTATTCAACACCTTCTTTAGCGGCTGTAGCAATTGAGGTAAACAAAACTGGACATGCTTTAGAAGATGGTACATATGATGCTGTTATTAAAGCGTATAAAGATAAAACAAATGAAGAGTCCATGGCAGCTGTTTATATAAAGGATCCGAAATTAACAATTGAGAATGGAAAGAAAATTGTAACGGCAACGTTAAGTGATAGTGATTTCTTTCAATACTTGAAAACAGAGGATATTCATACTCCTGGTGTGTTTCATAATGTGAAAGTAATATCTGAGGATAAAAAGAAAAATGGGACGAAAGTTATTCAATTCGAAGTTGGAGAATTAGGAAAAAGATATAACATGCAAATGCATATTTTAATTCCAACTATGGGGTATGATGAAAAATATCAAGTACAGTTCGAAGTGACTACTACCCATGTAGAAAATAATACCTCAGAAGATCCAAAAGAGAATAAAGAAGAACAAAAAGAAGAAGTGAAAAACGTAATAGCTGATACTAAATTACAGCAATATATTAATAAGAATGTTTTAGGGCGAAAAGATATTGGTGCACCCATCACTAAAGAAGAAGCATTTCAAATTAAAGAGTTGGAAATATACAGTGGTCAAGGGATTAGTAGTTTAGAAGGTCTAGAACATATGCTGAATTTAGAGAAGTTTAGATTATATGAGTCAAATGTAAAGGAATTAGCTCCTATTTCTAACTTGAAGAAACTAAAGCTTTTAGATCTTTTTTCTAATCAAATTGAAAACGTTGAACCGATCGCTCAATTAGATAGACTTCAATTCCTTTATTTAAGAGATAATAAAATTAGTGATTTGAAACCATTAAACCAATTGAAAAAAATTAAAGTATTAGATTTAGTTGGCAATAAAATTAAAGATATTAAACCTTTACTTTCTATGTCATCTATAGATAAATTATACTTGTCTAACAATGAAATTAGTGATCTTACAGATATTGGGCAATTAAGTGGTGTAAAAGTGTTATGGATAGGGAATAATCACATTACTAATCTTGAAGATATTAGTAAAATGAAGAGCCTTATTGAGCTAGAAGTTATGGATGCGGAAATAAAGGATATAACGCCTTTAGCTAAAATGGAACAGTTACAATCGCTTAATTTAGAAGAAAACTATATTTCTGATCTATCACCACTTAGCAAATTAAAGAATTTGTATGCATTAAACTTAATTGCAAATGAAATTCGTGATATAAGACCTGTTGTAGAATTAGGGAAGCAGGTGCCAATTAAACTGCAAAGACAAAAAATCTTTTTAAGTGATGGAATTGTAAATGAAGATATAAAAATTCCTATATATGATTTAAAAGGAGAAACTCTTCAAAATATCAGATGGAAGAGTGAAGGTGGAACGCTAAATAACGGGTATGTTAAGTGGAATAGTACTGGAGAAAAAACATATGAGTTTAATTTAGAGGTGAATTCTGCTGAGAGCCAAATAAGATTTAATGGAACGATAATACAAAATATCGTAGAGAAGCAAGCGAAAGTGAATGTTATTAAAGATGAAAATTTAAAACGATTTATTAATAAAAATAATTTAGGTAGAACAAACTTAGATACGTCTATAACTAAAGACGATTTATTGCAAATTAAAACCTTGAAAATAGTTGATGGCAAACAGCAAGGGATAAAGGATTTCTCTGGATTAGAATTTATGAAGAACTTAGAAAATCTGACACTACAAAATAGTGGATTAAAAACTGTAGATGGTATCTCGGATTTGAGAAGTTTGAAAACAATAGATTTAGCTCGTAACGAAATCGAAAACATTGAACCGATAGTTAAATTAGAAAAACTTGAAAAGTTAAATATGAGTCATAACAATGTGAAAAATGTTAAGTTGTTATATACAGTATCGTCTCTCAAAAACTTAGACTTATCAAATAATAAAATTAGTAACCCTGATCTTGAAGGAATTAACAAACTAAAAAATTTAGATGTCTTATTATTGAATAGTAATGAAGTTAGTGATTTGAATGGAATAAGTGAAATAAGTAAATTAAATAAACTTGAGCTTATTGGAAATAAAGTAGTAGATGTGTCACCATTAGGTAAATTACAAAATTTACAATGGTTAAATCTATCAGATAATAAAATTAAAGATATTTCTATTTTCTCTTCTATGCTAGAGTTATTTAGTTTAAAACTTCCTGGTAATGAGATTCGTGACATAAGACCAATCATTCAATTAGCTCAGTGGATAACAATTGATATTAGAAAGCAGAAGATTGTTCTTGATGACGCACAAGTAAATCAAGCAGTGAAAATCTCTGTGCATGATGTAGAAGGGGAACCGCTTGAGGATATTACGTTGAAAAGTGAAGATGGGACAATCAATGAAGAAGATGGTACCATCGTTTGGAGTACTCCTGGAGAGAAAAAATATGAATTTGCATTTGATGGAACAGACTATTATGGACTTGGTATATGGTTTAGTGGTGAAGTTGTACAGAATATAGTAGAGAAATTGGAATCAAAAGAACCAACAACAGAAGTTGAAGGACCAAAAGAAGAATCAAAGGAACCAACAAAAGAAGTTGAAGGAACGAAAGAAGAATCAAAGGAACCAACAAAAGAAGTTGAAGGACTGAAAGAAGAAGTGAAAGAACCAGCAAAAGAAGTTGAAGAACCCAAAGAAGAAGTGAAAGAACCAACAACAGAAGTTGAAGAATCAAAAGAAGAAGTGAAAGAGCCAACAACAGAAGTTGAAGAATCAAAAGAAGAAGTGAAAGAGCCAACAACAGAAGTTGAAGGAACAAAAGAAGTTGAAGAAGCGAAAGAAGAAGTAAAAGAGCCAACGAAAGAAGTTGAAGAAACGAAAGAAGAAGTAAAAGAACCGGCAAAAGAAGTTGAAGGA